>JAFEBB010000101.1 GCA_018266075.1 Deltaproteobacteria bacterium
TCACGCCACCGCGGCCGTCAGCACGGATTCAGATGCGCTCGGCCGGACGGGCACTGCTGCACGTCGGTGCGCATCGCGCTGCCTGCGAACATTCGATGTGCGACCGCGAAGCATGACCGCAATCGAATGCGACCTGCAGTTGTCGGCTTAGGCACCGCCGCGTCGACGATATCGAGCGACCGTCAGACCACGAACCTAGGCACGACACACTTTCGATGTCAGCAGATCTGCACCGTCATACTCTATGAATCTGTCATAACTTGGCTCCAGTCCACGCTCACGCTCGACCATTCCAAACATGAACCGGGGACCAGGCGCCTTCCAAAATAGAACGTCAATGTTTCGCAGTGCTGCCTTGGTGCTCAAACAGACACCACTTTCGTCACCTCGGTAGAAAGCCACCAAGAATTGGACCGACGCCAGCCCGGTTTCTGCAAGCCAAGCATCAACAGAACCAGCATCCATTCGAGACAGACGGAGTGTGGAATATGGGGCCAGCCTCCTCCAGTCCAAGCGGCCCGCAAGCCACGGGAGCCTTCCAGCAAACTCCTCAAAACCCCTGCAGACAGAAGCGGGCACGACGGATCCGCCTTCCCTCTCAAGAAGCTCCTTCAAATGTTCTGAATCAATGTAGGTGGTCATGGTTTCGGGAATCCGTGCTCCAGCAACGAAGCAAACTCGTCGTAGCTCTTGCCGGGGACTTCATTAGAGCCAAAGAACCATGAGACTCGCTTGGGTCCGCCTGTTCGATCCCACCAGTTAACGTGAAACCCCTTCTCTGGGTCAAAGTCTATCCTCCAACCTCGCAATCCGTCCCTGCTCATGCTTCCTGTCACGCGCCCCTTCATGGGCCCAATTTCGTTCACGAAAGGAACTACGTCTTCACCAAGTCCAGAAAACTTCCTCGCAGCATCTCGCGCCGCAACAAACGATTCAAATTCTACGTGGTTCTCGACACCACGCAGCATGTTCTTCTGAAGAACCCCTAGAGCCGCCGAGGCCTCCTCTCCTTCCCCAATCAGCCTCGCAAGTTTCTTGCTCGCCTTCGCCATTCCAAGCATCGCCCCGCTAGCCCCGACCCCAACGACCCGCGCAAGTGCCTTCAGCGTAATCCCTAGCGCCCTACCTCCCGCTTCGGCCTCGAGGTAGTTCTGCCCCTGGTCAAGGGTTCCCTTCACTATCGTGCCGCCAGCCCCTCCCATGCCAGTCGCAATCTTGCAACCCGTTACCGCATTTGCATTTGTGCACATCGCATTTGTAATTGCGTACTCCGCCGTCTTGGCGATGGACTCCTTAGCATCCTCGACCTCCTGGCCAAGACCCTTCTTCGGTCGAGCGCCCTCATGTCGCGGCTCGGGCCCCAGGTTCACCTTGCCAACAACCACCTGGTGGGCAAACCTCCTTCGCTTCTGGTCATCCAATGCCTCGTCCTCTTGTGCCCGACGTGCGTCTTCTTCTTGTTCTGCGTTCTGCCTTTCCGCCTCGTTGGCTCGACTCTCCTCACTTGGAGAGTACGATGTGTCAATCATCTTGGGGGCGCGGAACTCGCGATCGAGGCCTAGTGGATCAACAAATCTCTCCGGATTTGATGTCGCATAGACATAGGCATGAATCCTCGCGGGCAGATCAGTTCGACCCAGCGCGAGCAAAGGATCTTCACTATAGAATCGACCAATCGTCGGGTCATACCAGCGCTGCTGCGCGTAACTCAGCCCAACATCCGCGTCCCACTTCTGCTGCGCATAGGCCTCGCTCGGTCCACTCGCGCTTGGCGGGACGTGGTTCGCATCGCTCCTGAAGTTACCCCAAGCGTCGTACCGGTACAGCGTGGGCGGGCCTTGTGAATTGACCGTCCCAATCGCGCTCTGCGCGTCATGCAGCATCCGCTCGCCACCCGCCCCGAGCACGAGTTCATTCGCACGCTCGTAGACCTGCCGGTTCTCCTCGGCCAGGCCCGTCGCGTCCCAGACGTACTTGATGGTCCCGCTCTGGCCGACCTTCTGCCGGCGCCAGCCTTGCCAGTCGTAGGTGTACTTCGTCGTCGAGGCCCCGCTCGACGTGGTCGCGCTCACCTGCGTCAACCGTCCATCCACATCCCAGCCGTACGCCGTCGACGTCCCGTTGCTCTGCACGCTCGTGATGCGCCCGGACGGGTCCGCGCTGTAACTCGCCGCGACCGTTCGATTGCCCAGACCATCGATCTGGTTGATGGCGTGCAACTGCCCCGTGCCGTCGTGCTGGTAATCCTTCTCGAAGTCCGTCCCCAGCAGTGTGTAGTTCGCAAACCCGGTCGGGCCAAGGTCCTGCGCTCCGTTCGTCGCGTGCTTCTCTCCAAGCCGCGTCCCGTCTCCGCCGAGCTGGTACAGCACCGCAGGGCCGAGCCCGTACTGCACGCCCGTCAGCCGGTCTGCCGCGTCGTAGCCGTAGCTGGTGACCTCGGGACCGAACGCATCTCGATAGCTCTCTGACGCACGGTTGTCGTGTCCGTCATAGCTGTAGATGAACTGTGCAATCGCGGAACCGGAGTAGTCCAATCCCACCTGCGTGGCGCCTTCGAAGGACGGACACGTGGGTAGTGGCCCGCCGCCCAGGCTCACGCTCGTCACCGAGTGTATTCGCCCTCGCCGGTCGTAGCACCACGACTCGAGCGTCGAGCTGTCCTGCACGCTCTGCAGCC
Source organism: Deltaproteobacteria bacterium (assembly GCA_018266075.1). GTDB lineage: Bacteria > Myxococcota > Myxococcia > Myxococcales > SZAS-1 > SZAS-1. Next base: position 2,678 of record JAFEBB010000101.1, read on the forward strand.
GCTCTCCGCCTGCCTCCCAGCTCAGCGTCTTCGCGTTCGTTGGGCTGGTGCCGACCGTCTGGATTCGCCGGTGAACCGGATCGTACTGGTACGTCACCGTCCCGCTCGGCCCCTGGATTCCGGTGACCTGGTCCGCCGGGTCGCCGTACGCATAGGTGACCTGCGCGCCATTCCCATTCCACGACACCGTCGAGATGCGATTGCGTGGGTCGTAGTGCCGGGCATCGTCAGTCTCTCCCGACTGCCGCAGCTCGTGCACATCCAGAATTCGGCCGTCCGCGTCGTACGCGTAGCTCGCTCCAGTGAGGTCTGTGTACGCCGCGTGCGCAGGCGACGTCTGGAACTGCCTGCTCACCATACGTCCTCGCCCATCGAGGATCTCGGTGATCGTGTCCCCCTCGGGCGTGGTGGTCACGCCCGTCCCGTTCGCCCACGGCGTGCTCCACGCCGACGTCCCCCGGCTTCGATAGTTGATACGGTCGAGGTAGTCGTACTTGAACTGCTGCGCGACCGCGCCATCACCAGCGGGCGGGTTGATATTCGCGAGGCGGCGGTCCTTGTCGTAGTTGTAGAGGAACGTCCCGATTCCGCCCGGCTGGCTCACCGCAAGGATCTCTCCACGCGGACCATTCGTGTAGTGCCACGTCGCCGGGTCACTTCCCACCTCGCGCGACAGGCTCTGCAGCGTCCCCGCGGCGTCGTACGACTTCACCGTCAGGGTCGTGTCGCCATCGCCATACTTCTCCAGCGTCGCCAGCCCGCGGGCGTTGTACTGGAATTGCCGGACGCGGCCATCAGGGTAGGTGATCGCCTGCGGGCGCCCGACCTGGTCGTGCTTGTACGACGTGGTCTCGTCGGCAAAGGTCTGCGACATCAGCAGACCCTCCTGGTAATCGTAAGTCGTCTCCGGAATGCCCCACGGCGTCGCCGCCACCAGCACTCCGGCCGCGTCGTACCGCCAGAGGTCCTCGCCTCCGCCCTGGTCCTTCTTCACCACGTGGTCGGCGCTGTCGAGCGTGAGCGTCGCCGACCAGTTGTTCGTCTGATGTCCGAGTCCAGTTCCCGTGACTCCGTCTGCCTCGGTCACGTTCTCGACGAGGTACGACTGACCAACGTCTCCGGAGGTCCAGGTCGTCGACGTCTCGTAGTCCTCGGATGGCGCTCCGTCCGCCGAGAACGTTTCCGAGACGTGTCCCGGCCGCCCGCGGTCGTCGATGAGCGTGCTCGTGATGCTCCGGCTCCACGAGCCCTCCGTCGTGGTCTTGCTCGCCACGAAGGGCCCGTCATAGCCGTAGCTCGTGAGGAGATACTTCGAAGGTTCGGCAAGGTCGTACTTCTTCTCTGACGTCACACGCCCGGCGCCGTTGACCGTCGTCTCCGCCACCAGGCTCTCGGGATCCTGGGTAACGGTCGTCCCCGCACCGGGATACGTGAACTTCCACGCCGCCTGCGGCTCGTTGACGGGCACACCATCTACGACCGCCGTGAACGGCGCGAGCGTCTTCGTGTCCGGACGCCGGAGCGGATCGAATGTGAATGACCACGACTCGCCGCTGAGCGGACCGGTCTGCGAGCTCCGCTGCCCCGTCGCGTATGTCGTGTAGCTCGTCGCGCTCTCGACGAGGCCATTTGGCCCCGAGACGCTCTCCCCAATCACGAAGCCCATCGGGTCGTGATCGACCTCCGTGATCGTGCCTGCAGCATCGACGGTTCGCGTCAGGAGGCCATTGCCGTCAAACACGTAAGTATCGGATTCGTCCGAAGTGTCGACTCTGAAGTCCTTCTGCACAGTACGGTCCAGGCCGTCGACATGCAGCGTGGTGTGCTGAGTTCGGGCAGGTCTCCCGTCGCCAACGTCAATCGTCTCCGTGATCAGCACCTGCCGCCCACCCTGTGCCGACGGATCGTCGACGTAGCCGCGCTCCTCCTTGTCCACCAGCGTCTGACCATCACTCAGAATCTGACGGGTGTGTTTGGTGAGCCGGCCCAGCACGTCGTTGTATTCGAACTTCTCGACGAGCCCGTGGTCGTTGTCGTCGATCTCCGTGGGGCGTCCAGCGGTGTCGTACCGCGCAATCTGATTGATATGGCCCGGGCTGCTGCCGGAGCTCAGACTTGTTTTGGGCCTGCCGATTCCATCCACGCCCACCGTGAGGACGTGCGAGAGGGCGGTCGTCGAAGTTCCCTGGACGTTCGCCGCAACGGAGCCATCGGGGCCGCGCAGCACGCCCTCCACGTCTCCCGTCCCATAGTCTCGGGTCGTCTCGTTGCCGAGCTGGTCGTAACTAATAAGAGTGACAGCGCCGAGGTTGTCCACGATCTTGTGGACCAAGCCCTCCGCGTCGACCTCGCGGTGCTCCTGGGTCAGCGTTCCAACCGTGACATCCGTCAGGTGGCCATTGTCGTCGTAGGCGTAGGCCCAGCTCTGGCCCACCTCATCCGTCATTCCGACGAGCTGTCCACCGTCGTAGCTCCAGGACCTCGTCGCGCTGGCCGCTCCCGCATCGCCGTAATTGAATGTCTCGAGCGTCTTCAGACCGGATTCAAAGGTCGTGTCGACCTCGTAGCCAGACACGAGTGGCTTGGTCGCGACAGTCGTCGAGGAGTCCTGGGTCAGCTGATAGCGGTATTTCTCATGGATATCGGGTTCAACGACCGCGCTAGCGCCCGCGAGCACCACGTGGTCCACGAGACGACCCAGATCGTCATAGGCCCAGGTCTCGTGTCGAAGCGCCTGGCCAGGAGCGGTCGCAGGATGATCGACGAGCTCCACGAGCCTTCCCAGCGAGTCGTAGGTGAGGTTTCGCGTGATCTCGCTCGCGCCACCGCCGCGACCGTCAGACATCTGTCCCGCGTCCGGGTACGCGATGGTGATGGTCTGGGGCCTACCGAAACCATCAAGATCCGTTTGCGAGTACGTCAGCACGCGGCCCATCGCGTCCGTTTCGCTTCTGGGCATTCCGTTCGAGTCAGGATCCGACGTCATGCTCAAGGCCGGATGGTCATCCGTGGGTCCCTGGACCTGGACCTGCTTCAGATCGCCCGTATCCGAGATTGGGAGCTTCCACGTGCTCGGACCGCCGAGCTGCGTGACAGTCTGCTGCGTGGCCACCCCGAACCTCGTGCTGATGCTGGACGGGACCGCCTGCTGCAGCTCGGTTCCTGACGCCAATCCAACGACCGGATCGACGCCGGTCGTCGGGCCCGACTCGTAGGTCGTTGAGGTATTCGTGTAGTGCGTGTCTCCAAGACCGTCGTCGTACCCGAAGCTGAAAATGCGACTGGCCGCGTCGGTGTGGTCCGGCGCGAGCACGCGCGAGCCAAAGTCCGTGGCTTCGTGGTGATCGCTCTCCCAGCTCGCAGCAACGGCCAGATCTGGCCCGTTCCCAGACCCACTCGTCCGCTTCACGAGGTCGGCATTCCCGTATCCGTTGATCGTGTAGGTCAACTCGATGTGGTCGGGCCTCGTGACAATCCGCTTACCGTCCTCGTAACCGATGTGCATCGAGCCACGCGGACCCGAGTAGTCGACTTCCTCGACAATCTCATTGCGGTCCAGATACTCGTACCCGGGCGGAACCGACTGGCCGCTGAACCTCTGGTAGGTCTCGGACCACTGGCGATTGCGGATTCCGTTGTCGTCATCGATGCTGTAGTCGACCTCGTGGAGCTCGTTGAACGCGCGCTTTCTTGCATCGGCGTCGAGACCGGACGGCACCGGCAGGTACGTATAGTCCCACTCGGTGCCGTGCGGGCTAACCCCGGGCGGAAGCGGGGCCGTCGTCGCGCGAGTTACCGACTTGAGGTTTCCCGTGGGCAGATCATGGGTGAGCGTCACCGTGTAGAGCCCAGGTCCGGCTGCCGAATTCAGCGTGGCCGTGACGGTGTGGAGGTAGTCGAAGCCATACACCCGAATGTCGTGCCGAACGGTGACGGGAAGCGCGGCAAGCGCGGGCCCGCTGAGGCCTGCAAGTTCGCCGTAGCCGAACTCGAGATGAACGTGGTTGTCGAGGCCCTGTCGATCCACCGTGGCGATCAGATCGGTCAGCGGCTGATAGGTGAGTACCCACCATCCCGTTCCGTCGCTGGCACCGTGGCCATCCTCGAATGCGCTGAGCATCCACTTGCGCCGCCCGCCCGCAAGGGACTCGACCGAGACTTGATTGAACTTCATTCGATTGCCGGAGCGATCGGTGTAGAGGATTTCCGGCGCGGTCGATGAGGTGGCTCCCGGCTCCGCGTCCTGGGCAACGCCCACATCGAGCTTGCCCGCATGCACCTTGTTGGTCCCACAGTTCAGAGCGGTCAGCGTGTCTGCGTCCGTGTCGCAGTTCTGGAAATCGTATGCCTGACCACCAATGACGACCGTGTATCGACCCAGCCGCTCTTCGAGGACATAGGCGTCGAAGTTGTTCGTCCAGCCACGACCGGTCGGCGTGACCTCATTGTTCTGGTTGTTAAAGGTGCGGGCAAAGCTGACCGTGCTCGCATACTCAGGAAACGCAAAGTCCTGGTGCGTAAACGAGAGGTGGCCGTCCACGACGTTCACATCCCCAACGACCGGCTGACCGGGCGACTGCGACGAGGTGGGCTCGAACGACCCCTTTGGTGTACCGAGCGAAAGCGACGAGGTCTTCGAAGCCGAGCTCGCATCGGTCGTCTTGACAAACACCAGCTTGTCGCTCTTGCCGGTGATGCCGGGCATCTGCGCGACCTCGGGAGGCAAGGGGAGCCTGAAGCGTTGCTCCCCGTTGACGCCGCGTTCCGGCATCTCCTCCAGCGGCACATCGACTCCAGGCGTTGAGGTCGCGCTTTGCGTGTAACTGCCGTCGGAATTCAGCGACAGCGACACGTTCTTGAGGATCTCCGGGTGCCCATCGGAGCACGGGTCCTGTTTCGTCGGATCGAGGGTGTTGTCGTTCGCGCAGACGGAGAGCGTCCCATTTGTGAGATCAGCGGCACCGAGATAGAAGTTCGCAACAGCGGGCTGAGAGCCCGGCCTGAACGCAGCGGGCGCGCCATTGTTGTCCTGGGTAACGGAGCGCTTCGCGGCAAAGTCAGTATTCGCGAACGAGTGATCCGTTCGAGGCGAAATGCCGTAGAAATTGAACTTGTAAAGTACGTTCTCCGCGTTTCCATTCAGGTACAGCTCTAGATAGAGCACGTCGTCTGCGCTCAGCACATCGGCAAGGCTGTCGCCTCCGCAGTTCGCGACGATTGCGCTCGTGCCACCATTGGTGTTCGGGGTGTACTGAAGCTGGCAATCCTCGCCGAACTGATCGCTACCAATTCGCACATCATAGTTTCCGCTGAGTTGGGAAGCGGCGCGCGAGCTGAGGCTCGGTTCGAGCAATGTCATCAGCAACTGGTAGGACTGGTCATCCTCGGTAGCCTGATAGCCGTTGTCCGCACTCAATGCGCTCGTGGTCATCCCACCATCCGGCGCCATCTGTTGGACGGTTACGCCGGCATCCTGAATGTCGATCAGCCTCATCTCTACTTCGCGAACACGGTCGTACCTCTGCAATCGGGACCCGTCGTCCTCGATGCTCTTGTAGACCGCCTTGAGTCCCACCGCTGCCCAGGGGAGCCCCGTGGGACCGCCGTCGGCGTCCCAGAAGCCAGAAGGCGGCCACGCAAGGAGCTCTGACGTATCCAGCAGTCCGTCATGATTCGTGTCCTGTTGCGCCATTGGGTATCCGACGGCGTGGACGTAATAGTTTGCGCGCTCCAGGGGTAGCGTCGTCTGAGGCGACCCATTTGCGCTGAGCACCTTGATGGCGGGATTGAGGTTCTCGGTGCTTCGCCCAGGTGGAATCGAGAATCCTACATAGTTGGATGCCTGGTCCGCTGAGCTCGTCAGCTCGAGCAGGCGCCCACGAAGCCACGGCGCGCCCCCGGGGGCATCCACAAGTGTGCTGCTGTCGGTAAGGCAGTTACCTGCTGCGAGCTGCTGAGAACCGACGGGAAGCTCGGAGCAGTAGACTTCGAGTGGGATTCCGGCGATCTCGGCAGGGCGATCGGCAAGTCGGCCCACACAGACGCCGCCATCCGGATAGGCGCCTGTGGGACACGCTCCACCCGTCGGCCCGGTGTCGTTCGACGCCGCGGCGGGCTTGAGCCGAACACGCCAGTGGGTATCGACCCGCACGTAGTCGTCGCTCGTCGTGGCTTCGCCGCCCGTGCGTACAAGGTGTTCAGGCGCCGGTCCGCTTTGGGGCGGCTTCGCCCCCTCGTCGGCGCGAGATCGGGCCATCCGCACGTCGATCTCAGGCGGATACAATGTCACATCGCCCTGGATCCCCAGCTGCGCGACGGTGCATCGAGAGAGCGGAGTCTGCTGCCCATCCTCGTCTACGACCAACGGCCCGCCATTCTGCTGATCGGCTGGGCATGAGCCATCAGCCGCGAGGCCTGAACCCTGGTTGATGGCAGGCACGGTGACTGTGGTCATGCCCGCGTAGCCGGTCGCATGGTTCAGCGCAAACACGATCAGCCGATCGCCAGGCTCCAACCTCATGAAGGTCGAACTGTCGGGACCGCAGTTGGTCTGGTAGTAGAACCTATCGTTCGTGCTCCAAGCCGCTTGGCCCTTGGCCTTGAGGGTGTTGCACTGAACCTGACTCGCCTGCGACGACGGATTCGAAGGGCCGAGGCGCACGCGCGTGTAGTGCGCGTGGACGGCGTTTCCGCCAGGTGCGGCCCCGCAGTCTCCCACTTGAGGCGTCGCCGCTGCGTACTTCGCAATTGGCTGGGTAGTGTCCTTCTCGTTGAAGAAGTAGACCTCGGTGGTCTTGAGGTCGTCTTCGGAGATGGAGCTCACGTCGCCCGTGATCGGGTCGCGAACGGTCTGGGTCGTGTCGCAGGTCGGAGCTACCGCGCCACCGTCGTATCGATTCGCGAACGTGAGAGAGCCGTAGAGTAGCCGCGCATCGACCACGATGTTCGCCGACACGACCCAGTTCGGGTCGAAGGTGAACGTGGGCGAACAAGAGTCGAACTCGTAGGGCACCTGCACGTACCGCGTCGTCGAGCCCGCTGCGAGCACGTACTTGTTGCCCATCTCGACCGAGGCGCAGGCAATTCCCATGTCCTCGCCCTGCGGCGCGGGCACGAGGATCCCGAAGCTGCCGCTCGGGCTGGTGATGTCGGCCTCATCGACGGTCGAAGTGATCGTGACGGGAATTCCCCCGAATCGGATGGCCTGGTTGATATCGCCGGCGTCTGCGACCTGCGAACTGTCGAAGGTCTTGACCACTGTGATGGTTGCGGCGTAGCCGCCATCGCCATAGACGATCACTTGAGAACCGCCATCAGGCAGCATTCCCCCATCCACGAGCTCGACATCCACTTGGAGCTCAATGCTCCCGCGGGTGCTATCGGTCTGACCGGTCAGCTCGAGCACCGACTTGCCAAGGCCAATGTCCACGAAAGTATTGACCTGCGCCTGGCCCGTGCCTGGCTGGCTCCAAGGGTTGGCGTTCGCAGGTTGAATCAGCGTCGCCCCGTTGGGACCTGTCCCAGTGAGGATGGCGCTGATCGACTGGTTGTTGCTGCCAGTCACCGAATTCGCGTCTGCAATTGCTGTGAAGATGACCGGAAACGCCAAGCTCGAGTTGGCTGCGATCGTCGTGGGTGCCCCTGCATCGAGAGCTGACGGTGTGGTCAACTCAACGACCGTCTCCTGATCCATCGGCGCGTGAACGACGCCCTGGATCAGCGCCGGCCCCGAGCCCTCGATTTCGCTCTCCAGAGCCCCAAATGGCGCCAGCCCCACTTCGCTGGAGTCCTGCGCGTACGCCGTGTTCTCGGGGTCGATCAGCCGCTTCCACAGCGGCACCGCCCGGAAGCTCGGCACCAGCATCCCGTAGCCGCCGTCCGGGAGCGCATTGTTGAGCGCGCTCGCCACGGCGTCGCTCTCGGCCTGGGTGAGCCCCATGTATCCAAAGAACTCGAGCGAATGGACCGTGATGGGCCGCGGCGTCTGGATCACGCTCCCATCGCCGCTGACCTTGGCGAAGCCTGCGTTTGAGATGGCGTGGCCATCGGGGTCATACGCGAGGATCAGCGCGAGTCGGCCCGGAGGCAGGTTGGTCTGGTTCGGAAGGGTGAAGTTCACACTCCCCTGAATCCGCGTACCGGCCGGCGCCACCTGCCAGACTGCCGTCAGCGACGCCCGACTCGAGAGCGGCACCGGTATCTCATAGGGCGGGATCTGGGTCGCAGTGAGGAACCCACGGGTATTGCCGTCTGCGAAGCTCAGCTCGTTGGCCGGAGCGGTCAGCGCCATTCCCGGATATCGGCCGCCGAACGTGAGTTGCAGCGGTTGTGCCGCATCGGCGAACTGTGAAGTGCTCGCGTCGATGGGGTTGAGCACCAACGACTTCTCGCGAGTCTCTGTGTTGGGCGTCAGGTAGACCGTGCGCTCGAAGCTCGGATACGCGCGGCCGTCGGACGTCAACCCGCCCGTGTAGCGGAACGTCTGCAGGCCGCTGACGACATTCACCATCGCCCAGTTGCCATCTGCTCCCGTGACCGCGACGGACTTCGTCCCCTCGAGCTCCACGCGCACGCCCGACTGCGGCTGGAGCTGCTCGTTCATCACCACACCGCGAACCGTGGTGTAGGGCTTGCGCACTGTGAAGTCGCTCGTGAACGGACCGCTCATGCCGGGCCCGGTCTGCGCGTTCACACCGTCGACACGCACGAGAATTCGCGTGTCGGTCGGCAACGGCGCATTGGCCATGAACATCACCAACTGCGAGCCCGGCGCCACCGAGAAGGCGCCCGTCAGCGGCTGGCCGTTCGCACTCACGGTGATTCCAGCGAGCGTCGTGGTGTCCACCGCCTTGTTGAACGACACGGCGACGACCTGATCCGTGTCGATATCGGTGGAGCCCGCCGTGGGCGTGACGCCGTTCACGGCCAGCGGCTCCACCGATGGGTCGCTGTACGAGACGTGCACCACGGCTGAGCCGGAGAGGCCAGTCACGTCCGTCGCGGTGACACTGATGGTGTTGGAGCCGAGCGCCAGGGGCACGTCCAGCCCGTACTCACCGCCGCCGAGATCGTTCGCGGCCGAGCCGGCGATGGTGACGGACGCGATGGCGCTCGACGCCGAGACCAGCGCGCGCACCGACGCAGTCGACGTGGACGACTGGCTTCCGTCGAGCGGCTGCTCGATGGCCACGATGGGCGGCGCGCCGGCGAGCTGCAGCACCTGGCCTAGCGTAGTCCGATTGCCTGCGACGTCGCTGGCCACGATGGTCACCGTAGTGCTGCCCGCCGCGAGCGAGATCGTGGAGACGAACTGGCCGCCGATGACGTCGACCGGCGAGCCATTCACGAGCACGCTCGCGAGGTGCGGATCGCCCGCGGTTCCGGCGAGCTGATACGGCGAGCTGGTCACCGTGGCCGGGCTGGTCGAGGGCTGAGTGAGCGTGAGCGCCGGCGGCGTGCGGTCGACGCTGATGTTGCGCTGAGCGGTCGCAGTCCGCCCGAGTGCGTCGGTGACCTGCACGACGAGGGTCGCGTCGCCCTCGGGAAGCGCCAGTCCAGCGGCGAAGGTGCTGCCGGAGACCGCGGCTGCCGTGCCCGAGATCTGGACCTGGAATGGCGGCTGCCCGTTCTGGATAGAGCCGCTCACGGCGACGGTGGTGCCGCCAAGCACCGCGCCTTGGCTGGGCGAATTGAGGACGATGTTTGGCCCGAGCGAGCCACTGCCTGCGTCGACCGAGCTGCCTGCATCCACGGAGCCGCTTCCTGCATCGAAGATGGGCGAGCCCGCATCAGCAATTGGTGAACCCGCGTCGATGACGGGCGAGCCCGCATCAACGACTGGCGAGCCCGCATCAACGGCTGGCGAGCCCGCATCAACGACTGGCGAGCCAGCGTCCACAACGGGCGAACCGGCGTCCACGATCGGCGCACCCGCATCGACAATGGGAGAACCAGCGTCCAGTTCGGGAGAACCAGCGTCCACTTCGGGCGAGCCCGCGTCCACTTCCGGCGAGCCCGCATCGACAACGGGCAACCCTGCATCGACCTTCGGCGAGCCTGCGTCCACTTCGGGCGAGCCTGCGTCCACTTCCGGAGAACCAGCGTCGGGAACGACCTCCGTCACCGACACACTGTCCGTGGTGCTCAGCCCATAGCCATCGGTGGCAACCACGGTGATTGTATTCGTGCCCAAGGCGAGGGCGACGGTGGTGCTGAACGTGCCGCCCAGTACCTGGACTGCTGCCCCGTTGACCGTGACCTGAACAGAATCGCCGATGTCCGCAGCCTGCGCAGTACCGCCCACCGTGACGGTGGTGTCCGCGGTGCTTGAGCCATCCTGGGGGCCGGTGAGGCTGAGCGTCGGCGGCATGGTGTTGGCGTGCACCGTGCGCTGAGCCTGACTCGCGTTGCCGGCTGCATCGGTCGCGACCACGACGATGGCGTTCGTCCCAGGTGTGAGCGCGACGTTCGCCGAAAACTGGCCGGCCGAGCCGAGTGACACGGAAACGCCGTTGATCGTCACGCTCAGCGCCGAGGCGTCGGTTGCGCTGCCAGTGACCACCGTGGTCAGCGCAGCAATGAACGCGCCATCCGAGGGTGCCGCGAGCGTGAGCGTTGGCGGTATGCTGTCGCGCACCAGCGTGAGCTGTCTTTGCGCGCTGTTCGCCGCGGCGTCCGTGGCCACGACCGTGAGCGGGTTGTTGCCCTCGGAGAGCGAAACCGAAAGGTGATAATTGCCGTCACCACCGAGGCTCATTGGCACGCCGTTGGCCTGAACGCTGGTCACCGGGCCGTCGTCCGTGACGTTGACGACGAGATCGACCGAGGCCTGCCGGGACAGCGAGCCATCCGCGGGCGAAACGAGCACGATGGCCGGTGGCGTGACGTCAATGGTGAAGCTGCGCTGAGCCGTGGCCGAGTTTCCGGCCGTGTCGGTGGCCGTGACCACCAACGTGTGCGCCCCGCTCGAGGCCACGCTCGAGCCGGACGTGAAGGCGTTGCCATCCAACGTCGCGGTCGTCGTCCCAGGGTGAAGATCGCTGCTCGCGAACGTGAGCGTGACCGGCGCGTTCACGCGCGCGCCGTCGGCCACACCGGCGATGGTGATCGTCGGCGGCGTCGTGTCGATCGTGAACGCAATCGACGTCGAGCTCGAGTTGCCTGCGAGGTCCGTCGAGGTCACGGCGAGCACGTGATCCGCTTCGGAGGAAACCACCGTGCCGCTCGTGAACGGTGCGCCGTCGAGCGTGATCGTCGTCGTGCCCGGGTGCGAGTCCGTGACGGTCACGACGGGCGTCGCGGACTTCGCGATCTGTCCGTCGGCGACGCCGCTGATGCTGATGACCGGCGCCGTGGTGTCGATGCTGAAGTGCACCGTGGCCGTGCTCGTGTTCGACGCGGGGTCCGTTGCCGTGACCACGAGCACGTGGTCGCCCTCCGCGGAGACCTGGGAGCCGCTCACGAAAGGCGCGCCATCCAGCGTAGCCGTCACGGTGATGGTTCCGGTTCCCGAGGCCGAGAACGTCGGCGTGACCGCACTCGACGTGAGCTCGCCGTCGGTCACGCCCGAGATCGTGATCTTGGGCGGCTGGCCAGGGTTGAAAGTGACTGTGCGACAATCGCGCACGATGTTGCCGCAGCTGTCGTGCGCCTCAGCGAGCAGGTTGTTCGACCCAAGCACCAGCGGCACGCTGGAGGAGAAGCGCGAGTTGGTGATCGTCGCGGTCAAGCCATTCACGTCGGCGCCGACGGCATCCGCGCTCACGCTGCCCCCGACCAGCGTGGGCGACGCGGCGAGGGTGGCTCCGGCATCGGGCTGCGTGATGGCAATGGTCGGCGGTGTGGTGTCCGCGTCGAAGATGACGGCGCGAATGCTGCCGCCGGGCTTGCCCGTGGTCTTCACGACGAGCGTGTTGCTCGAAGCGAGATTGACGGCGTAGGCCACCGGTCCATTGCCAGTGGAAGCTGACGCGACGGTCGCGCCATTCAGCGCGATTGTGCCCTGCGTGCCCTGGGGCCCCGAGCCGCTCACCACGAGCACGCCGAGCGCGTTGTGGTCTGGCGCACTGAAGCTCGTGCTCGCCGAGGTGGGCTGGCCGGTCGTCCGCGTCGACGTGACGTCCGCGAGGCTGCACGGTTCGGCCGTGAGCGGGGCCAGCGCCGCGCGCGCAGAGCCGTGCCCCTGCGCAGTGAGCTTCAGTGTGCTGTTCGTGCCCACGACCACGACCTGCGCCAAGGTCGTGTCGTGAGAGCCGAGAGACGCCGCGGCATGACCGTCGATCGATGCGGTGACACTCGAGTCCGCATTACCGCCGAGGCCGTCGCCATTCTGCACCACAAGGACGGCCAGGCCGCCGTCGCTGTTCAGCGCGAGCTGCGCGCTGCCGGTTCCGTCGATCTCCAGGGGGGGCGAGAGCCAGCCCGGAGCCGCTGCGCTCGAAGGCACTCCGCAGTTGCTTCCCGGCGCCGTCCCCGCGTCATTGGCACCATGGCAATCACCGTGACCGTCGGCACCGTTGCCGTGGTCGTCGTCGCCATCGCGCCCGTAGCTGCCGTCGCCGTCGTGCCCGTGGCCGTTGCCGCGCCCGTGATCGTCGTCTTGACCGTGCTGATTGCCATCGCCTTCGTGCGCGGCGTGCTCGGCCTGGCGGGCCGCGACTGGGGGCGCCGAGGCGGGAGAGCGATCGCCGTCGTGACACCCGAAGGTGCCGGCGAGGAGAACCAAGAAGGCGGCGGTCAGGGCGCGTTTCACCGCTGCATTCCTCCTGCGACAGAGATCGGGTTCTTCATGCGCTCGGGGTGCTTCTCCACCGGCACCTGGAGGCGAAGCTTTTCCATGAGTTGTGCTTCGGCTTCGCGACGGGCCTCAGCGGCCAGAGTCGGCTTCACGGACTGGAAGGAAGGCAGCTCGGTCTTCGGTTCCTCGAGCGCCTTGATCACGTGAAGACCGAACGGCGTCTCGAAAGGCTTGGCAATCTCGCCCTTCTTGAGCGCCCAAGCGGCTTCGAAGAACGTGGCGTCCACCTGCCCCTCGCTGATCCAGCCCAGGTCGCCGCCCCTGCTCGAGGTGGCGTGGTCGTCGGAGAGCTCGGCCGCGATCCGGGCAAAGTCCTCGCCGCTTGCGGCGCGCGCAAACGCCAGGTTGGCGCGGGCGCGCGCCTCGCTCGCTGCCCGCGCTTCAGCTCCTCGTGCAAGCCGAATGGTGACGATCTGCACGTGCACGAGCCGCTTGGCGAACTGCGTCTTCTCCGCCTCATAGCGGCGCTCGAGCACCTCGTCGGAAACGGCGGCTGCGAGCTTCGACTCGAGGTAGGCCTGCGCCAGGAGCTCACGCCGAGCTGCGGCCAGGCGCGCGGCCACCTCTGGCTTGTCTGCGAGCTTCTCCCGCGTGGCCGCCTCGGCGAGGAACTGCCGACCCACGAGCGCATCAAGGGCGGCAGACGGCTGCGTCGCCCGAACGTGTGTCGCGAGGTATTCCTCAACATCAGACTGGTGAATGTCCGTCTTGCCCACGCGCGCGACGGCATTGCGATCGTGGCAACCCGCGACCACCAGCCCCAACGCGACCCATGCGGCATACGACCATACGCCGTGGCGACGGATGCTTGATGTGCTCTGGTCGATCTTGCCACTCATCATCAGCGCACCATGTTGTTCGCGGTCAGGTGGGACGAGGTGTCCACCTGGAGAGTCCCCGAGACGCTCAGGTTGTCGGGCGTGGTCAGCCACGCGCCCCTGCTCAGGTAGAGGTTGTCGAACGAGAGCGTGCCCGTGCCGGTGGGGGCGAACGGCGTGTAGGCGGCGCTCGTGCTGCCGCCGTTGTCCATGCGCATATCGCCGAAGGTGGAGCTCGGACCCTTCACGTAGATCGTGCCGGCGCCGCCGCACTGAGAAGAGGCGTACTGGCTCCCCTGCGCGGAGAGATTCGAAATATTGAATCCCTGGTTCGACTGGTATGTGAACGAGATCCGGCCGCCAGCGCCGGTGTAGTAGCTGCCAAAGGCCATCGCCTGGCCCGCGCCGGCCAGGGTTCCCGTGACCACCTTGATGGTTCCACCGGCGCCGTTGCCCTGGCAGTTCCCGACGCCCTCCGCAAGCAGCGCGCCTTCGAGATCGAGGCTCGCCGACTGGATGCGGATCACGCCGCCCCCGCTTCCGCCTGCACAGCTACTGCTTCCTGCGCCACCGCCACCGAAGTCCGACGGATCGACGTAATCGTCAAATGCCTGCTGGGCGGGGCTTGCGCCGTTGTAACCGTTGCCACCGTGAGCGCCTCCCGAGTTGGCGTGCGTGTCGAGCACGTTGCCCGCCGTCCGACCGAACGGGCTCTGGTTGTCGCCTGCGTAGCCGCCCAGGTAGCCCTTGCCGCTGACATCAATCTTCGAGCTCGAATCGATGACGACAGCGCCTGCTACGTCAAGGTCAAGCCGGTAGGTAGCTTCGCTGGTGGCCGGCGCGTGAGTGAGCGTCGAGCTCGAGGCCAATGTCAGACTATTGAGCGAAAGCGGCGCGGTCTCGGCCAACGAGATCGTGCTCGACGTCAGCGAAACGTCCGGCGCATTCGGAAGTGCTAACGTCCCGTTGAAGGTGGCCTTGCTCGAGCTGATCGCGAGCTGCGTGTTGCCGACCGTCGCGGCACCTTCGAAGATTTGAGCTCCACCGTTAAGCTCAAGCTCCGAAATGGCCACGTCGGACAGGACCTCGACGACGCCGCTCGAGGTCGTCAGCTTGTCGTACGCTCCTCCGAGTACCGGCGTCGCCTTCGTGTAGCTCGCGCCCGGCGTGGCTCCCTGGTCATTGATCACCAGCTCGCCGCTTGTCTCCGCGGCAGACTTGATGAACACCGTCCCCGCTCCACCGCCACTTGAGGTCGCGTATTGCGAGCCTGCCACCACCTTCGTGAAATCGAATCCGCTATTCGTCTGGTAATAGATCGCGATCCGCCCGCCGCCGCCGTAGTAGTAGCCGCCCAGCGCGCCGATCGAGCCACTCCCGCTCAGTGTCCCGACGTCGAGACGGATCCCTCCGCCAGATCCGTAGTACGCACAAGCACTCGGCTCCCCGTTGGCGAGGATCTGCCCGTTCAGGGCCAGGCTTCCGGCCACGAGCCTCACCAATCCTCCACCAGCTCCGCCGGCACAGCTCGCGCTGTTTCCGAATCCACCCGACCCCAGGTCATTCGGATCCTTCAGGTCGCCGTACGTCGCCACCCAGGCGCTCGTGTCGCTCTCGCCGTACCCGCCGTAGCTTCCATGCGCACGACTCACCGTCTCCAACGCGTTCTCCTGGGTCCGCCCAAACGCGCTCGCGCTGTTCGACCTCTCGTAGCCTCCCAGGTAGCCGTCGCCGCTGACATCAATGCTCGACGTCGAATCGATGGTCACGGCTCCCGTGACATTGAGGTCCAGCTTGTACGCACTCGCGGTCGTCGCTTGCACCGCCGTCAGCTTCGACCTGGACGTCAGGCTCAGTGAACTCAGAGCGGTCGTGATCGTCATCGGCCACGCGACTGTCGTGTTCGTCAGGTTGAGGCCGACGCCCGCCGCCAGCGTGGGAGCCTGGTTCAGGGTCAACGTCGAATTCGTAAGATTGAGCTGCGAGTTACCGATCGACAGCGCTCCGTCGAACGTCTCGCCGCCACCTTGAGCTTCAAGGTCGGCGACCGTCACGTCACCCTGGAACTCCACCACACCACTCGTTACCGTCACCTTGTCGTACGCGCCGCCAGGCACTGGCGTCGCCTTCGTGTAGTTCGCGGTCGGCGTCGCGCCCTGGTCGTTGATCACCAGCTCGCCGTTCGCCTCCGTCGCGGACTTGGTGAACACCGTCCCGGCTCCACCACCGCTCGATGTCGCGTACTGCGAGCTCGCCACCACGTTTGCAAAATTGAATCCGTTGTTTGTCTGGTAATAGATCGCAACTCGGCCGCCGCCTCCGTAGTAGTAGCCTCCAAGGGCGCTGATGGATCCGCTTCCGCTCAGCGTCCCAGTATCGAGCCGGATCCCTCCGCCTGACCCGTAGTACCCGCACGCGTTGGACTCGGCGTCCGCAAGAATCTGCCCGTTCAGCACCAGGCTCCCGGCGTTGATCCGCACCAACCCGCCGCCCGCGCCACCGGCACAATTCGTCGCCGACCCGTACCCTCCTGACCCCAGGTCATTCGGATCCTTCAGGTCACCGTAGGTCGCCACCCACGCGCTCGTGGCGCTCGATCCGTACCCTCCGTAGCTTCCATGCGCTTGTGCAGCCGTCTCCAGCGCGTTCCCTTGCGTCCGCCCATACGCGCTCGCGCTGTTCGACCCCTCGTAGCCTCCCAGGTAGCCGTCGCCGCTGACATCGATGCTCGATGTCGAATCGATGGTCACGGCTCCCGTTACATTGAGGTCCAGCTTGTATGTGGCCGCGGTGGTCGCTTGCACCGCCGTCAGCTTCGACCTCGACGTCAGACTAAGCGAGCTCAGCATTGTCGTGGACGTCATCGGCCACGCGAGGGTCGTATTCGTCAGACTTAGCCCGACGCCCGCTGCAACCGTCGGCGCCTGGCTCAGCGTCAGCGTCGTATTCGTAAGGCTGATCTGCGAGTTTCCGATCGACAGCGCTCCGTCGAACGTCTCGCCGCCACCCAGTGCTTCCAGGTCCGCGATGCTCACGTCGCCCTGGAACTCCACTGCACCGCTCGTCACCGTCACCTTGTCATACGTACCGCCAGGTACCGGCGTCGGCTTCGTGTTGTTCACGCCCGGCGTGGCTCCCTGGTCATTGATCACCA
>JAFEBB010000102.1 GCA_018266075.1 Deltaproteobacteria bacterium
CGGGAGCAGATTTTCCCGGCAAAATCTCGATCCCACCTACATCCGCACACAATTTGAGCAGCGAAATCATCCCCCCGTGTCGGTCGGGAGCACACATTTGCTCGGTCCGTCGACCTCGCGCGGGTGGCACGGGAGTTTGGACTGGCGAGCTCAGGCTCGGGCGGAGGTCGAGATCCAATTCGCGCGCGGAATCGCTGTCCACGATTCGCCGCAACCGAAGCCGCACCGCACGACGACGCTCTCGATCCGCGCTGCGGAAGGTCGCTCGACCAGCCCGCGATGTTCCGCCGCAAGCTGACTCGAGCATCTCCGAACGGGTCACGAGCCACGAGCCACGATTGAACGTCGGCTCGGGCATCTTCGAACGACCCACGACCCACGGCCTGCGTCCCGCGATCGGGCACCCGACGTCGCGGCAATGGCCGTTGCTCCACGAACCCTGGCGCGCCCCGGGTGTGAACAGATAGAACCCTCGCCATCCGAGAACCCAGCGGAGCCTCACGTCCATGCCCAAGCTCACCCTCGCCGAAGCCAACGCCATCAACCAGCCGGCCGATCTGATCGCCCTGCCCGTCTTCGAGTCCGACGTCAGCGATGCCAAGTCGCGGCTCAAGGCCCTCAAGCAGGTGGACGGCAAGCTGCGCGGCCTCCTCCTCAACGCCGCCAAGCAGGAGGGCTTCACCGGCAAGCGCGACCAGAGCTTCCTCTTGCACACCCACGGCAAGGTGAAGAGCCCGCGGGTCCTCCTCATCGGCATGGGCGCGCGCAACAAGTTCGAGCCCGAGGTGCTCCGCTCCGCCGCCGGCGCCGTGGCCCGCCGCGCCTCCAAGGCCCAGGTGAAGACGCTCGCCTTCGCGCTCTCCGAGACGCGCAACTCGCCCGCGTGCCTGCGCGCGCTGGTGGAGGGCGTGACCCTCGGCCTCTACGACTTCAACCGCCACAAGACCGGCAAGAAGGACAAGGCCTCCATCAAGGAGCTGCGCGTGCTCCTGCCCGAGGGCATGGAGAAGTCGAAGGAGCTCAGCGACGCCGCCAAGCTCGGTGAGCGCGTCGCCAACGCCGTGGGCTGGGCGCGCGACCTCGTCAACGAGCCCGCCAACCAGATCACCCCCACGCGGCTGGCCGAGGCTGCCACCGAGCTGGGCGAGTCGCGCGGGCTGACGGTGGAGGTCCTCGACCGCGAGAAGATCAATGAGCTGGGCATGGGCATGTTCCTGGGCGTGGCCCAGGGCTCGAACGAGGAGCCGCGGCTCATCCACCTCAGCTACACGCCCAAGGACGAGGCCGCGCAGAAGCGCCCGCCCGTCGCGCTGGTGGGCAAGGCCATCACCTTCGACTCCGGCGGCTACTCGCTCAAGCCGCAAGAGGGCATGGTGGACATGAAGACCGACATGGCCGGCTCGGCCGCGGTCTTCGCGGCCATGGGCGTGATCGCCCAGATGGCGCCGCCCTTCCCGGTGCACGCCTTCGCCGGCGCCTGCGAGAACATGCTCGACGCGCGCGCGTATCGCCTGGGCGACGTGCTCAAGTCGCGCCTGGGCAAGACGGTGGAGATCCTCAACACCGACGCCGAGGGCCGCCTGGTGCTCGGCGACGTGCTCACCCTCGCCAACGAGCTCAAGCCCGCGGTGATCATCGACCTCGCGACTTTGACGGGTGCCTGCATGGTGGCGCTGGGTCGCCACATCACCGGCGTCTTCGGCGACGACGACGGCGCGGTGTGGAGCGTGCTCGAGGCCGCCAAGAGCTCCGGCGAGGAGATGTGGCGCATGCCGCTCTCCGACAGCCTCAAGGACCAGCTCAAGAGCGACATCGCCGACTACAAGAACGTGGGCGAGCGCTACGGCGGCGCCATCACCGCCGCGCTCTTCCTCCGCGAGTTCGTGGGCGAGACGCCCTGGGTGCACCTGGACATCGCCGGCCCGTCCTTGAGCAACAAGGAGAAGGGCTATGTGGCCAAGGGCGCCACCGGGGTGGGCGTGCGCACGTTGGTCGAGTTCGTGCGCCGCCGCACCGAGGAGATGGCCGCACCGCAGGCTGCTGCCGAGGCGTAAGGCTGAGCTATGGCGCGCGCCGAGCGAGGAGCTCGGCCGCGCTCTCACCCACAACTTCGTTCGGGTGGATCGCGACGGCCTTCCACGACGTCACCGGCTCGTCGTCGATGAGCAGCTCCGGCTTGGGCAGGAAGGCGCCGAAGCAGGCCTCGATGCCCAGCTCGCGCGCGACATTCCGCGCGTACTCCCCGCCGCCGCGGCTCCACAGGTACAGCTCCGCGCCCAGCGCGTGCAGCTCGCGGACGCGCTCGACGGTGCTGGTCATCGGGATGCGCTTGCTGCCTGCGGATCGTGTCGTCGACGTCGACGTAGACCGTGGCCCTCAAACGCCCGGCGCGGTCACCACCGCGTCTTCCGAGGGCGCCGCCTGGACGTGCGGCGCCGATTGGTGCAGCAGGTTGTCGAGGCGATCCAGCGAGCGGCGATGCCGGGCGATGCCGGTGAGCTCCGCCCGCGCGCGCGCCGCCGTGAAGAGCTGCACCGCCCAGTGCCGCTCGCCGCGCTCCAGCGCCTTGTGCGCCAGCCGCGCCGCCGCCTCGATGAACAGCGACGCGTCCTCGAGCGGCTCGAGCTGCCGCAGGGCCTCCGCGCCGATGCTGAGCGCGTCGACGTTCGGACCGGCGGAGAGCGCCCGCGCCAGCGCCGCTGCGCCGGCCACGCGCGCATCGCCCGCGCGCCGCGCCTCGCTCTGCGCCTGGTTCGCGTAGCCCCAGGCTTGATCCATGTCGCCCGAGTCGCGGTGCAGATCCGACAGGTTCACCAGCGCGGCCGCGCGTGGAATCACGAGCCCGAGCGCGTCGGCCAGCCGCTCGGCGTCGTGATAGGCCTGCTCGGCACCCGGTAGATCGCCGTCGTGCGCGCGGATGACGCCGAGGTTGAGCAGCACGATGACCCGCGCGCGCGCCAAGGCCGGCGGCCGGGTGAGCGACTCGGCCGTCTCCAGCGCCGCGCGCGAACGCTCCGCCTCGCCACGCTCGGCTCGCAAGAGCGCGCTCTCGATGAGCGAGTGCACGCGCAGCTCTTCGTCGTGCAGGCCGGCTGCGAGCACGCTCGCGCGCTCCAGCAGCACCTCGGCTTCACCCAGGTCGCCGCGGCCGCGGAGCACGCGGGCCAACGCCAACCGGGTGCGCGCCTCGGCGTCGGTGCCGGTACCCGAGCGGATGAGCACCTCGTGGCACGCGTCCTCGGCGCCCGGCGAGTAGCCGTCGGCGAGCGCGAGCGCGAAGAGCAGCTTGGCGCGCTGGGCGAGCACCTCGTCGCCCGCAGCCTCGGCGGCCGCTTCGACCTCGCGGGCCATGGCCGCGGCGCGGTGCGGGTCGTACAGCCGGTGCCACGCCTCGGCCTCTTCGAAGCGCACCGCGCGAATCAGCGACGCATCGTCCACCAGCTGCGCCGCGCGCGCCGACGCCTCCGTCCACGACAGCGCCAGCGAGAACCGGTTGCGCTTCAGCGCTTCCTTGGCGGCGGTGCGCGCGTAGTACACGGCCTTCTCCGGCCGATCGCTCTCGCCGTAGAGCAGCGCGAGCTCCTCGGGCCGCTCTTCTGACGCGCCCGGCACCGCCTCGATGAGCTCCGCCAGCTCGCGGTGACGCAGCCGCGCGGCCTGCACCGCCTCGTCGTCTGCGCCCGGTGGCGGCGCGCCGGGATCCGTGGTGGGCGCGGCGATGCCTGGCGAGGTGATGCCCGGATTGGTGATACCCGGATTGGTGACCACGCCCGGCTCGGTGTCGGCGTCGATGCGCGTGGGCCCGCTCTCCACCTGACCGGCCGGGTACGCGCCGCGGCCCGAGTTGGGCAGGCGCAGGCCGGCGGGCAGCGTCTCCAGCGTGGCCGCGCGCAAGGTGATGCCCGCGGGGCCCTTCTCGAGCGCGTCCGACTCCTGCAGCCACGCGAGCAGCGCCCGCGCCTGGAGCACGTTTCCGGCCGAGCGCTGCTCCAGCCAATTCACCAGCGCAGGCGGCGACTCGCCCAGCGCCTCGCGGGTGAGATCGCCCAGGCCCATCGCGTCGAGCGGAGGCAGCGCCAGCTCGGGCAGCGTCTCGCCCAGCTGCACCGCCGACGTCGCCAGGAACGAGAGCGCCTTGTCGCGCGCGAGCTGGCGGAAGACGTCCAGGCTCTCGGCGTCGGCCTCGTGGAGATCGTCGAGCACCAGCACCGTCCGCGGACGATTGCCCAGCGTGGCCAGCGCGTCGGCCGCGAGCCGTTTCTGCAAGGTCATGAAGGCCGCGCGGCCGGTGAGCTTGTCCAGCTCGGCCACGCTCCCCAGCGCCTTGAGCTGCGACTCCAGCAGCTCGGGGATCTCCTCCAGCCACGCCTGCAGCGGCCGCTGCTCGCCGGTGATGGCCTGGATGCAGGCCTCCACCAGCGCGAACGGGCGCTCGCGGGTGAGGTAGGTGCACCGCAGCCGCTTGAAGTTCACGCGCGCGCGCGTGCGGGCCTGGGCGAGCAGCTCGCGCAGGAAGCGGGTCTTGCCCGCGCCCTGCTCCGCGCGAATCACCAGCGCGCCGCCGCCGTCGCGGATGATCCAGTCGAAGCTCTTGAGCGCCGCGTCCAGCTCGCGCGCGCGGCCCGCAAGCCGCCCCGGCGCGACCGCCTGGCGGATGCGATCCTGCCGACCGATCACCGGCCGTGCGAGCACCGGCGCCCGCTGCCCGGGGATGCGCACCTGCCACTCCGGCCCGAGCTCGAAGCCCGCGCCCGCGGCCCGACACGTCTCCGGCCCCGCGACGACAGCGCCCTCGTCCGCCAGCGACAGCAGCCGATTGGCCACCTGCACCGGCGCGCCCAGCAGGGCGTGCTCACGCTTGAGCGCCGAGCCCACCTCGCCGCTGAACACGAAGCCGGTGTTCACCGCGGCGCGCATCTTGGCCGCGCCCAGCGCCTCGCGCAGCTCCAGGGCACAGGCCAGCGCGCGCTCCTCATCGCTGCCGCGCGAGTCGGGCACGCCGAAGATGGCCGTGACCTTGCGGCCGCGCGGGGTGAAGTCGAGCCGCGCCATCTGCCCGCCGTGGCGGCGCACGATGCGGTCGGTGATCAAGAAGCGCCGGTTGAAGGCGTCGCGCGAGCTGCTCTTGGCCGGATCGAGCGTCCAGACCTCGGCGAGGAGGACCGTGGCCCGCCGCAGCTGCGGCGGTGTTCCCGGTGCGGCCGGATCTGCGAGCAGCCGGTCGAAGAGCTCGTGCGCCACGAAGGGCCGCAGCGCGTTGATCTTGGCGACCGTGTTCTCCACCAGCCGCGGGGTGAGATCCACCAGCGGCACCCGCGAGGGCGCGGGATCCACGGCGGCCACCGTCGCGACCGCGCCGCGAATTCCGCTCAGCCCCAGCGCCGGGCTCTCGTCGGCCTGGGCAGCGGGCAGCACCACCTCGCCCGCGCGCGCCTCGCCCACGATGGAGAGCACGTCGGACACCGCTGGCCCGGCGACCACGATCTCCATGCGCTCGGCAGCGTCGCCAATCTGCGCCAGGTAGATGGGGCCCTTGGCCACGGCCGCGCGCAGGGTGAGCGCCGGCGTGCCACCGAGCCGCGGCCCCGAGCGCGCCAGCGCCCCGTGCGCGTCCAGCGCCGCCTGGGCCGCGCGCTCCAGCGCCGCGTCGCCGGTGAAGAACGCCAGGAGCTGGTCGCCCATGCGCACCAGCTGCCCACCCTGCGGAAACACCGCCTGCTCCAGCACCG
Source organism: Deltaproteobacteria bacterium (assembly GCA_018266075.1). GTDB lineage: Bacteria > Myxococcota > Myxococcia > Myxococcales > SZAS-1 > SZAS-1. The sequence continues at coordinate 5,730 of JAFEBB010000102.1, forward strand.
CCGCCAGGCCCAGGTTCAAGAGCCGGCAGAGCTCGCCCGCGCCGTCGTGGCCGAGCCGGTTCGCGTGCTCCGCGAGCGGCCCCAGCCCGAGCAGGTCCGCCGAGAACACCGCGCCGTGCCGCCACTCCGAGCTGGGCTTGGGGGTGACGGGCTGGTCGAGCGCCTTGCGCACCCAGTGGATGGGCACGTAGGTGATGAGCCGCGAGAGCAGCTGGAGCTGGTGTTCGCTCTCCATTCGACCCCGAAGCGCAGGCCGCCGCAGCGGCCCTTCCAACCCGCAAGTCGGCGCTTTGATGCACCGCCGCGGCCCCCCGAGTCGCTCGACTCCACCCGGCCGCGGCGCACGCATAAACCCGATTCAGACCGGAAAAGCAACCACCCCATGCCACCTTTCGGCAGATGGACGCACAGCCTGGCGAGCCGGCGAAAGTCCCCAGGAATGCTGGCGATCTAACGCACCGCAGCAATCCGGTCGCGGACGGCGGCGCCGGTTCAACTCGATATATCGAGATGTGTCGCGATCCGGCGGAGCGCTACCCGCCCAGAGCCTGCGCCGAGGCGTGAGCCAGGGCGACCAGCGGGCCCGGTCCGATGCCCAGCCACACGGTGACCGCCGCAGCGATCCACAGCGCGGCCGAGAGCGGCATCGACGTGGGCGCGACCACCTGATGCGCCTCGGGCGGCCGCATGTACATGTAGACCACGACCTTCAGGTAGTAGTACGCGCCGATGACCGATGTGAGCACGCCCATCACCGCCGCGGTGTAGAGGTGGGCGTCGACGGCGGCCGCGAAGATGTAGAGCTTGCCGAAGAACCCCGCGAGCGGCGGGATGCCGGCGAGCGAGGCCATGAAGATGGTCATGCCCGCGGCCATCATCGGGCGGCGGCTGGCCAGCCCGGCGAAGCGGTCGAGGTCCCAGGCAGCCAGCGAGTCCGGATCGTCGCGCTCGAGGGCGGCGACGACGGCGAACGCGCCCGCGGCCGTGGCCGTGTACGCGAAGAGGTAGAAGAGCACGCCCGCGCCGGCCTCGCCGGTGAGCGACCCGCCACGCGCCGCGGCCACGCCCAGGAGCAAGTAGCCCGCGTGCGCCACCGACGAGTACGCCAGCATGCGCTTCACGTTGCGCTGTGGCACCGCGAGCAGGTTGCCCACCAGCATGGTGAGCACCGCCAGCACCACGATGATCTGGCCCCACACCGGCGCAGCCCCGCCGATGCCCGGAAAGGCGATGACCACCACGCGAAGCAGCGCAGCGAACGCCGCGGCCTTCACGCCCACGGCCATGAACGCGGTGACCGGCGTGGGCGCGCCCTCGTAGACGTCGGGCGTCCACATGTGGAACGGCACCGCGGCCACCTTGAAGGCGAAGCCCGTGGCCACGAAGATCACCCCGACCGTGAAGAGCCCGCTGCCCGCGGCCGCGTGGGCGATCTCGTGCAGCTGCGTGCTCCCCGAGGCGCCGTAGAGCAGCGCCGCGCCGTAGAGGTACAGCGCCGAGGCGAACGCGCCGAGCAGGAAGTACTTGAACGCCGCCTCCGCCGGCCGCGCCCCGCGGCGCAGGTAGGCGGTGAGCGCGTAGACCGCCACGCTCATCACCTCCAGGCTCACGAAGATCATCAGCACGTCCGCCGACAGCGCCAGCAGGCTCATGCCCGCCGCCGCGAAGAGCGAGAGCGCGTAGAACTCGCCGCGCTCGACGTGGTGACGGTGCAGGAAGCTGGCAGCGACGAGCGTCGAGATGAGCAGGCCCAGGGCCACCATCAGGGACACCGTGGCGCTGAACGAGTCGGCCACCGCGGTGCCGGAGAAGATCATCCGCGAGGGCGCGCCGAGCATCGGCATCGAGGCCCAGGCCGCGCCCACGCAGGTCAGCGAGGTGATGGCCGGCTGGTAGTGGCGGACCGGGTTCTTCCCGAGGAAGACCTCGGAGAGCAGCACCGCGATCGCCCCCACGGAGAAGATGAGCGCCGGCAACAGCGGCACCATGTCGGCAGGATTGAAGTAACCCACGGACGCTCCTCGAAGCTACGGCTTGGCAGGCTTGGCCCCGGGCGCGGGGATAAGCACATGCGGGTTGGGCACGAAGACAGGACGCGCGCCGTTGGGCTGCGCGCCGCGCGGGCCTGCGCCGGGCGCGTTGGGAGGCGGGGGGCGGCGCGTGGGCGGCGTCACCGCCGTCGGCCTGGCCTCGCCCTCGCCCGCGGCAGGCGCCTCGGCGGTCGCGTTGAGCGCCACCGTCTCGCCACCGGAGCGCCGGCTGAAGATGTCGGCCGCCGGGTTGATCCGCTCCAGGAACGGCTGCGGGAAGATGCCCATGCCCACCGCGGCGAGCACCAGGGGCACCACCGCGAAGCCCTCGCGCCAGCTCATGTCGGCCAGGCCCTGGTTGCGCGGGTTGCGCATGGGCCCGAACCACACCCGCTGCACCAGGGTGAGCATGTACGCCGCGCCGAGGATGACGCCCGTCGCTGCGATCGCCGCCAGCCACACCCACGAGAGCTGCAGCCCTGCGAAGAGGGTGTGCCCGAAGATCCGCCCCTGGGTGAACGTGCCCGAGAGGATCATGAACTCGCCGATGAATCCGTTGGTGCCGGGCAGGCCGATGCTGGAGAAGGTGATCACCAGGAAGGCGATGCCCAGCAGCGGCGTCACCTTGGCCAGGCCGCCGTACTCGGCGATCAAGCGGGTGTGCCGCCGCTCGTAGATGGCGCCGATGAGGAGGAACAGCGCGCCCGTGGACACGCCGTGGTTCACCATCTGGTACACCGCGCCCGCCGACGCCTGGGTGTTCAGCGCCGCCAAGCCGAGCATCACGAAGCCAAGGTGCGCCACCGAGGAGTAGGCGACGAGCCGCTTCATGTCGCGCTGGGCGAGGCACATCAGCGAGCCGTACACGATGCCGATGACCGCCAGGATGCCGATCCACGGGGCGGCCTGCTTGGTGGCCTCGGGGAACATGGGCATCGCGTAGCGCATGAAGCCGAAGGTGCCCATCTTCAGCATCACGCCCGCGAGCACGATGGAGCCCGCCGCCGGCGCCTCGGTGTGCGCGTCGGGCAACCAGGTGTGCAGCGGCCACATGGGCACCTTCACCGCGAACGCCGACGCGAACGCGATGAACAGGTAGAGCTGCTCCTCGGGCGAGAGGTGCTGCGCCGCGGTGAGCATCTTCTCGTACTCGAAGCTGCGGCCCATTCCCGACGCGTCCCCGGTCTTCAGGTACACGTACAGAATCGCGACCAGCATCAACATCGAGCCGACCATGGTGAAGAGGAAGAACTTCACCGAGGCGTAGATGCGGTTCTCCGAGCCGAAGATCCCGATGAGCAGGTACATCGGAATCAGCACGCCCTCCCAGAAGACGTAGAACAGCACCACGTCCATGGCGGCGAACGTGCCCATCATGGAGGTCTGCAGCACCAGCAGCGCCACGCAGAACTCCTTGGCGCGCTCGCCCGCGTTGTTCCAGGCCGCGAGCATCACGATGGGCCCGAGGAACCCGGTGAGCAGCATGAGCGTCACCGCCACGCCGTCCACGCCGACGGAGTAGCCCAGGCCGAAGTGCTCCACCCAGGCCTTCTTCTGCATCAGCTGGAACTCGAGCGCCTTGGGGCCCGTCTCGAATGCGAAGTACATCCACAGCGAGAGGGCAAAGGTGACCAGCATGGTGAAGAGCGCGGCGACCTTGAGCTGGCCCTTCTCCGTCGAGGGAATGAAGGCGAGCATCACCGCGCCCAGGAGCGGCGCGAAGATCACTGCGCTGACGATGTAGCCGTTGAAGTCCACGTTGTCCTCGTCAGTGCCCGAAGAGCGCCGTCAGGTAGTCGCGCGCCGGCGAAGCCAGAAGGATGACCACCAGCGCAATCGCCATCACCGCGGCGTAACGCTGCGCAGAGCCGTTCTGGAAGGCGCGCAGGATTCCGGCGAACGCGCTGGTCAAGAAGCCCCAGCCGCCCACCAGCACGCCGTCGATGATGAACTGGTCGATGAACTTCCAGGTGTAGAAGGCCAGGCCCTTGATGGGCTTCACGAAGGCCACGTCGTAGATCTCATCGACGTAGAACTTGTTGCGGATGAGCCGCACCGCGAAGTTGCCCACCGGCTGCTCGGCGGCGAGGTCCGTGGGCGAGAGCCGCAGCATGTTCACCCAGTAGGAGAAGCCCGCGCCCGCCCAGGCGATGATGAGCGCGATCGTCCAGGCGCCCCAAGGGATGCCCTCGTTGGCCTCGAGCGTGCCGGGGCCGTCGTGCGCCGGCCCGAAGATGGGCTCGAGGTACGAGTTCCAGAGCGTCCCGCCGTCCTTACCCAGGCCGGGGATGCCCCACACCGCGGCGCCGATTGAGAAGAGCGCCAGCACGACGAGCGGGTAGGTCATCAGCGGCGCTTCGTGCGCGTGGTGATCCTTCAGGCTGCGACGCTCGCCCCAGAAGGTGAGCAGGTACGCGCGCGCCATGTAGTACGCGGTGCAGAGCGCGCCCGCGGTGCCAATCAGGTACAGCACGGTGCCGGTGGTCTGCGCCGCGGGCCAGTTGGAGTTCTTGGCCAGGTCGAGGATGTCGTCCTTGGAGAAGAAGCCCGAGAGCGGGAACACGCCGGTGATGGCGATGGTCGCAATCAAGAACGTGGCGTGCGTGATGGGGATGTCCTTGCGCAGGCCGCCGAGCTTCTTGATGTTGGTCTCGTTGGCCATCGCGTGCATCACCGAGCCCGCGCCGAGGAAGAGGCAGGCCTTGAAGAACGCGTGGGTGGTGAGGTGCAGCGACGCCGCCCAGAAGGCGCCCAGCCCACAGCCGAGGATCATGTAGCCCAGCTGCGAGACGGTGGAGTACGCGAGCACCTTCTTGATGTCGTCCTGCATGGTGCCGATGATCGCCGCGAAGAGCGCGGTGAGCGCGCCGATGAAGGCGATCACCATCATCGCCGTGGGCGACGCGACCACCAGGTAGTTGAGCCGGCTCAGCATGTACACGCCGGCCGTCACCATGGTGGCGGCGTGGATGAGCGCAGAGACCGGCGTCGGGCCGGCCATCGCGTCCGGCAGCCACACGTACAGCGGGATCTGCGCGCTCTTGCCGCACGCGCCCAGGAACAGCAGCAGCGCCGCGAGGGTGAGCACCCAGCCGGCCCGCGCGTTGCGGAACGGGCCCTGGTTCACCACCTGCTGCGCGTGCGTCCCCGGCTCCTCCTTGGCGAGCGCGTTCACGCCGTTCTGCAGCGGCGTCTGCGCGGCCATGGAGTAGCCCTCGTTGTTGCGCTGGGGCTGGGCGTACATGTCCACGGTGCCCACGGTGGCGAGCAGGGTGAAGATGCCGAGGATGAAGCCGAAGTCGCCGATGCGGTTGACCACGAAGGCCTTGCGGCCGGCCGCGGCCTTCTGCTCGTCGTCCCACCAGAAGCCGATGAGCAGGTAGCTCGCGAGGCCCACGCCCTCCCAGCCCACGAAGAGGACCACCAGGTTCGCGCCCATCACCAGCGTGAGCATCATGCCCACGAACAGGTTCAGGTACGCGAAGTAGCGCGCGAAGTTCGCCGCGCGCTCCTCGCTCATGTACGAGATCGAGTAGACGTGAATCAGGAAGCCCACGCCGGTGATGATGAGCAGCAGGATGCTGGAGAAGCGGTCCACCGCGTAGGCGAGATCGATGTGGATGCCCGGGCCGCTGGCGCCCGCAGGCACCGCGAACCAGGTGAACACGTTCTGGAAGAGCACCGTGTGCTCGGCGCCCTCGGGGAACACGCAGCCGAAGCACATCAGCGCCAGCAGGAAGCTCGCGCCCACCGACGCGCACGCCACGAAGGCGATGTTGCCCTTGCCGATCCGCCAGCCGAAGAGCGCGTTGAAGAGCGCGCCAATCATGGGGATGAGCGGGATCCAGTAGAGCGCGGCCTCGACGGAGCGGACGTCGAGGTTCCACAGCGTCGGGGCCGGGCCGGCAACGACGGGCATCCGAGCCGCGTGCGGCGCGGCCTGGGCCACCAGGGTGATGAGGTGCGAGAGGGTCATCGCCGTTCCGTGCCGCGTGCGCCGAGCGCTCGCGTCAGTTCTTCATCAGGTCGACTTCATCCACGTTCAGCGTCCCGCGAGAGCGGAACACCGCAATCATCACCGCCAGGCCCACCGCGGCCTCCGCGGCGGCCACCGCCATCACGAAGAAGGCCACCACGTGGCCGTTCATGTCGCCGCGCGCCCGCGCGTACGCGAGGAAGGTGAGGTTGGCGGCGTTGAGCATCATCTCCACGCTCATGAACACGATGAGCGCCGAGCGCCGCGTGAGCACGCCCGCGATGCCGATGGCGAGCATCAACCCGGCCACTGCCGCTGCCCAGCCTGGGTTCACCATCAGATCTTCCCCTTGGCCACGACGACCGCGCCCACGATCGAGACCAGCAAGAGCAAGCTGGTGACCTCGAAGGCGAGCAGGTCGGGCCCGTACATCTGGTTGCCGAGCTCCGCGATGGTGCCGAACTCCGGGCGGAGCATGGGCGCCGCGGGCGTGAGCTCCACCATGTCGCCCACCGCGGGCAGGACGCTCCCCGGCTGGATGACGTGCTTGAGGTCGCCCTGCATGCCGGTCACGCGGAGCACATCGAACTGACCGCCGTGCTCGATCTTGCCCGTGCCCAGGATCCCCGCGGCGTACTGCGAGCCGCGGAAGGGCGTGGCGTCGAAGCTGACCACCACCTCGCCATCCTCGTTGTGGGTCACCGACTTCACCTTGCTGCGCATCGGCGCGGCCAGGCTCACCGCCACCAACACCACGCCCACGCCCACCACCGCGGCCACGGCGAGCACGCGCATGATGGAGAGCGACTGCAGGAGCGGCACCCGCGGCGACTCCTGGATGTTGAGCAGCATGATCACGAACAGGAACAGCACCACGATGGCGCCGGCGTAGACGAGCACCTGAAGAATCGCGAGGGTGTGCGCCCCGAGCAGCGCGTAGATGGCGGCGAGGAAGAACATCGACGCCACCAGCCACATGGCCGCGTACACCTGGTTCCGCGAGGTGATGACCATGAGGCTGCTGCCCAGCATCAGGGCGCTCAGCACCAGGAAGATGACGTCGAGCACGCTCACTGGAACCGACCCTCCCCGAGCGAGCCCCAGGGCTTCTCGAACGGGCAGCGGCCGAGGCGGATGTGCTCCTCGAACTCGGCGCGGAAGAACTGCAGGAAGCTGTGCACCGGCAGCGCCGCGGCGTCGCCGAGCGCGCAGATGGTCTGGCCCAGGCCCATGGGCGGGAACGGCGCGATCGAGCTGGCCACCGAGAGGAGCATGTTGATGTCCTCGGGCTGGCCGCGGCCTTCTTCGATCTTGCGGAGCAAGCGCGTCATCCACGGCGTGCCCTCGCGGCACGGCGTGCACTGGCCGCAGCTCTCCTCGGCGTAGAACCGCGTGATGCGCCAGAGCGCGCGCACCATGCAGGTCGAGTCGTCCATGGCGATGACGGCGCCCGAGCCGGCCATGGTGCCCGCGTCCTTCAGGGCCTCGAACTCCATGGCGATGTCGATGTTGCTCGCGGGCAGAACCGGCGCGCTCGAGCCGCCGGGGATCACCGCCTTCAGCTTGCGCCCGCCGGTGATGCCGCCGCCGAGGTCATAGATGAGCTCGCGCAGCGTGGTCTTCATCTCGCACTCGAAGACGCCGGGCTTGTTCACGTGGCCCGAGAGCGCGATGAGCCGGGTGCCGCCGCTCTTGGGCGTGCCCAGGGCGGCGTACTTCTCGGCGCCCATCTCGAAGATGAAGGGCAGCGAGGCCAGCGTCTCCACGTTGTTCACGACCGTGGGACAGCCGAAGAGGCCACTCACCGCGGGGAACGGCGGCTTGAGCCGGGGCCAGCCCTTCTTGCCCTCGAGGCTCTCCAGCAGGCCCGTCTCCTCGCCGCAGATGTACGCGCCGGCGCCGCGGACCTGGTAGCAGTCCATCTGGAAGCCCGAGCCGAGCACGCTCTTGCCGAAGATGCCGGCCGCGTACGCCTCGGCGATGGCCTTGTCCATCACCTCGGCGGGGAACTTGTACTCGCCGCGCGTGTAGATGTAGCAGGCGTGCGCATTGAGCGCGTAGCAGGCGATCGCGCAGCCCTCGAGCATGGAGTGCGGATCCCACTCCATGATGTAGCGGTCTTTGAAGGTGCCGGGCTCGCTCTCGTCGGCGTTGACGCAGAGGTAGCGCGGCTTGGGGTTGTTCGCGGGCACGAAGCTCCACTTCATGCCCGTGGGGAAGCCGGCGCCGCCGCGGCCGCGGAGGTTCGACTTCTTCACCTCGGCCGTGACATCGGCCGGCTGCATCTTCAAGACCTTGCGCAGCTGCTGATACCCGCCCGCGGCCTCGTAGGCCTTGAGCGAAGGATCCTTCTTCTTCCAATTCCGGGTGATGAGCTCGGTGGCAGCCATGGGATCTCTTACGCGAGCTTCGCGAGCAGCTCCTCGGCCTGCTTCAGCGAGAGGTTCTCGTGGTGGTCCTCGTTGATCTGCAGGCAGGGCGCGGTGTGGCAGCTCCCCAGGCACTCCGCTTCACGGAGCGTGAACTTGCCGTCGGCGGTGGTCTCGCCGGCGTGGACGTCGAGCTTGCGCTCCAGGCCCTCGAGCAGCTTCTCCGCGCCGCAGAGCGAGCAGGAGATGTTGGTGCACACGTCGATGACGTACTTGCCCGGCTTCTTGGTGAAGAACATCACGTAGAAGGTGGCCACCTCGAGCACCTTGCTGACCGGCACCTCGAGCTTTTGCGCCACCTGCTCCATGCCCTCGGGCGGCACCCAACCCACCAGCTCCTGCACGAGGCGGACGGCGCCCATCATCGCGGCCTGCTTGCGATCGTTGGGGAACTGGGAGAGCAGCTTGGCAATGCCGGCGTCGAACCTGGCTTGCTGATCGGCGTCGAAGGGGGCGGCCATGGATGTCAGCCTCGGATGGAGCAACCTGCGCGCAAACCACGTCTCCGAAGCCCTGGTGCTGGCGCCTCGCGCGTACAGCAAATGCGCAGAATTGCTGCGGACCTGGGCCTTCGGGGCGGCAGACCGTAGGTCTCGTGTCTTTCATTGTCAAGGGAAACATGCCCCCCTATACTGGCCGCGCTTTCCACTGGGTCGCGTTGGGCAAAAAGGCCCGGACTCCACCTCGTTAGGTGCATCGAGCCGCCATGTCCGGTCCGGAAGATCAGCGAGTCGACCCGCGCTACCCCATGGTGCTCCGCGTCGACTTCCCCGACCGCAAGGAGCTCCTCGACGCCACCGAAAACCTCTCCTCTGGCGGCGTGTTCGTGCGCTCCGACCGCAGCTTCAACCTGGGCGAGAAGGTCACCCTCCAGCTCTCATTTCCCGGATTGCTGGAGCCGGTGAAGATCGAGGGCGAGGTGGCCTGGCAGCGACAGGCCGGCTTCAACGCGCCCGCGGGCGTGGGCGTGAAGGTGAACGAGGAGCACCGGGCCAAGCTCAAGCAGCTCGTGGACGCGGTGAACACGCCGCAGCCGGGCGCCGCGCCGCGGACCGGCGGCTATCGGGTGCTCATCGTCGAGGACAACCCGCACATCATCGAGATGTACGCGTACGTCCTGAAGAAGCTCTCGCGGGTGGAGATGGGCGGCAAGATCCCGCTCGACGTGGCCTTTGCCGCCGACGGCCACGAGGCCCTCACCCAGCTCAAGAGCGCCAAGTTCGACCTGGTGCTCACCGACCTCTACATGCCGGTGCTCGACGGCTTCGGGCTGGTGGCGCGCATCCGCGAGGACGCCGAGCTCAAGAAGATCCCGGTGGTGGTCATCAGCGCGGGCGGGCCGGAGGCCCAGGCGCGCGCGGCCGAGCTCGGCGTGGATGTGTACCTGCGCAAGCCGGTGCGATTCGTGGAAGTGCTGGAGACGGTGAAGGGCCTGCTCAAGGTGCGCTGAGCGCCCCGCGTCACGGCCGGCGAAGCCAGAGCCGGACCAGGCCCAGCGCCAAGGCCAGCAACGCGAGCGGATCCGAGCCGCTGGTGCCGCAGCCGCAGCCACCCGATGCGCTGGCACCCGCCCCGCCGCGGAGGTCGCGCGGCCAGCGGGACACGAGCCGCTCGCGAGGCCCGGTCATCGACCGTGACGGAGGTCAGCTGCCAATTCGAGCGCCTCGGCAGCCAGGAGTGGTCGCGACTTCGCCAACGTGGCGCGCGTCTGGGCACGACGGGCAAGCACCCTTCCCGCGTGGGCCGTCAGGGCAGCCGGTCGGGTCGACGGCTCCGCCAAACTGGCGTGCGGGCTCGCCCGTCGAGGACACAGCCGAGCCAAGCGCGCTGCCGCGTGAGCCAATCGGGTCAACACGCGAGCCAATCTCGTGCGCCAGCCAGCCCAACCGTCCGCCGACCCAGCCAGGGCAGGCAGGCCGACGACGTCGCGGCCGCGCGCGCATGCCAGCTTGGCGGACGGCTCAACCCAATTGGCCGAGACGCGCGCCAGGTCGACAGCCCGTCGTGCACGATGGGCGGACGCGCTCGCCAGGCATGGCAGGGGTGAATGCACGTTGTGCTCACCGGGGAGCCCACTTGGCTGGGAGGGAGATCCCGGTGGGCGTCAGCGTCCGAAATCGCCGGACACCGTTCGTTGAAAGCGCGAGCCCAGGTCGGTCTCCGGGTCGAGGTGCGCGGGGTCGCGCTCCTGGCTTCACCAAGACGAGGTCTCGACCGGCGTCGGGTGGTGCTCCTCTCGCGCGGTGCGGGAGCCTGGGCGAAGAGAGTCATCTTGAGCACCGGCCGGCGACACATCGCGAGGAGCGACAACGCCTCTCACCCATCGATCGCTTCGGACGAAGATTTCGAATGCCGCGCTGCAGAGGCGATCGCTTCGGACGAGGATTTCGAATGGTCGATCCGTTCATTTCATCGCTTCGAACGAGGATTTCGAATGGTCGATCCGTTCGTTCGATCGCTTCGAGCGAGGATTTGAATGGTCGATCCGTTCATTCGATCGCTTCGGAAGAGGATTTCGAGTGGTCGCTCCGTTGGATGGCGCACCTGATTCCGGGCTTTGCCAGGTCGAGGTTTGCACCATGGTCGACGGCTCCGACAGCCCCGTTGCCGACCTGGTGAAGCAGTGGGAGGCCGACGGCCGCCAGCTCGATGTCGGCCACTACGATGGTCTTGGTGGGCTCAACCGCTGACTGGACTTCGATGGCCTGGCCACCATCGGTGATCCGTGGCCGCCGATCCGGCAGTACAGCGAGCGCGCGGCGGAGCTGAGCGTCGAGCCGGACCTCTACCTGCGCCACCACGCAGCGGCCGAGCTGGCCCAGGCTCACGGAAGGCTACGTGACCCCAGCAGGAAGACGCCCGCTCACCACTTCCATATCGGCACGGTGGCGCCCCTGGGGTGGACGAGCAGCACCTGCACCGTGGTGACGTTCGCACTCGGCAGGCCGGAGACGGCCAAGACGGTGGCCACGGCCGACCTGGCCAAGCTCGTGGACACGGTGGGCGGGGTAGTCAAGGCAGCCAAGATCATCGGCTGCACCCGCCAGACCCTGCATCGCTACCTGCGTGGAGACCGGGCTGCGCCCACAGAAGCCATCGAGACGCTAGCAGGCAGAGCAGATGTAACCGAAACTCCCTTCATAGATGGTATTAAATCAGTAGGGACTTTCGGTTACATCCCCAACCCCCTCCCGTCCCCAACGATCTCGGCCACGGACGTTCCGGCCACCGTCGAGGTGGCGGCGACTTCCTCCACCATCACCACCTACTCCATGAGCACGGCGCTGGCGGCTGCGCCACCGGCCTACGGCGGCCTCGTAGACGGTGGTCTGCTCCACCACCCGCTACACGAGGATCTCGACGCGGGGGGGCTGGAGGAGGAGGAGCATTGACGCCGCAGAAGCCCAGCACCCACAAAAGGGCCGTGTGGCCGCGCGGCCGGATAGGGAGTTCGCCTTCCAGCGCGCCGCCCCATGATCTCGACGATCAACCCTCTGGACAGCTCCACCTGGACGATGGGCCCGCCGCCCTTGCCGATGACCACGGTGTCGTCGGCGTACCTGGCCACGTTCAGCTCGTCGGCCACGGAGACGGTCATCGGGACTTCGGTGCAGTCCTTCGTCCTTCGAGCAGATGAAGAGCTTGTTCTCGCCCCTGAACTCCACGCGGTCCTCACCGAGCTGCGCCACCTGGCCAGCGCGATGCCGATGCGCTCCGACACCGGCCGTACGAGTCCCTCGATGCGGAGGTACCGGAAGAAGCTCGCTGACGCCGCAGAAGCCCAGCACCCACGCAAGGGCCGCGTGGCCGCAGACCCCCGCCCGCAAGCTCAGGGCCTCTGGCCCGCATCATCCAGCAAGGAGATCATCCTCGCGCCCATGGAGGTGTGGATGGCGCGCTTCGGCAGCGCCTGGGCGCGCAGGTCTCCGGTCGACGTGTGCGCGGAGCACGGGGTCACGGGGGTTGAAACGCGCTTCCTCGACCGGCGTCGCGGCGTGATCGTTTCGCGTGGGGACTACACTGCGTGATCGTTTCGCGTCGGCACAGCACACCGTCCCACTCTTTGAGAACGAGCACCTAGAAAGCGGAAAGAATCCGCTCCGCCTGATCGGCCAGGGATGGAGTGCGCTTCGCGACTTCTCGCATCAGATCGCGGAGCACAGTTCGAGTCTGGGTGGGAGCAGAGCCCAGCTGCCGAATAAGCTCGGCCTCTCCGAGAGGATCCCACAGACACTTTTTCAATTCCGTCAGGCACCACATGGGGCTCTTGACCCAAAACGCTGGAAGGACTCGAAGCAGCCCGGTAATCACCTGAGTTCGCGGGAGCCCCTCTATGGCCGACAGCATCGCTCCCATCACACCTTCGAGTTCGCAATTGTCGTCTGCCAGCATCAACAGTGGCTCGATTGCTGCACTCCCAAACTGGTCGACAAACCTATTGACCTCAGCGAGGAACTCTTCCGCCGATTCCTCACGTAAGGGAACGAACGCCCTGAGGTGTTCAATGGCCTCTTCGATATCCGCGCTCATCTCAGACCCAACCTACTTCCCGAAGAGTTCCGGGAATGTCTCTATCGACTTACTGATGTACTTCTGAAGAGCATCGCGCACTACAGGAGTGTACAGACCGTCCTGTCTATACAGGCGCCGCTGTTCTGCGACATCTCGCGCCAGCGCGTCGCGGAACGTTTCGTCCAAGAAGGGCTTTCTCGCGAACGACTCGGTCCTTGCGTGCCGCCCGCCAACTCTCGGTGCCTCGACATTCATGGCCAGACTCTGTTGAGGGTCAATTCCCGCCTTTTGCTTCATGTACTCTGCGGAAGGCATGTGGTGCGGCGTTATGTTATCCCCCGGGACTTGGGGAATGTCTCCAAATCGTCCCATGTCCAGCTCAGTTGGAAGCAGCTGATTAGAAGTAGTCGGCTTTATGGGCTTCGGCTTGCGAAGTCCCTGATAGAGTTCAGCAGACTTCATTCCTCCCGTCGGTACGGTCCCACTGTCGCGGACAACCGCGCCCGGGTTTACGGCGCTCTCCACTGCCGTGCTCTCAACGGCGTAGTCCCGCGTGCTGTTGAAAAGGAGGTGGCGGTCACCCCCGCCCTGATC
>JAFEBB010000103.1 GCA_018266075.1 Deltaproteobacteria bacterium
CCCGGGACGCGCGAGGGCCAACTCGGATCCCAAGCACGCGACGACGCGCCTCTGGCAAGGGGCGGCTTCTTCGGGCCTTGCTTCGAGCGGGCGCCACGGCGAGCTCCAGCGTCGTGCCGACCCTGCGGCTCCCGACGGCTTCGATTTAGTACTGATATGGAACTACAAAGATGCATTGACGTACTGACATATGAGCACAAAAATTCGACAACTCGCAAGAGGCCGTGAGCGAGCACCGCCGCCTCGCCAGCCGCGACGGAGAAGCCGCCCGCTCCCAAGAAGCCAAATCGAGTCGCCGATTTCGGATCCCGGATCCGGATCGATCATCCCGGCGCCCGCACGGCCGAAGGCCGGAGCCCGTGGGCGCAACGAACCTCGATGCCTCGCAGAATTCCCCTCGCGTCGGCCGGACGCCCAAGTAGAGTCCGCGCGACTCGGGAGGGAACATGGCCGCCAACTACATCCTCGCGCTCGACCAGGGCACCACCGGCTCCACGGCGCTCGTCGTGGACCGCCGCCTGAACGTGAAGGCCAAGGTCAACCAGGAGTTCCGCCAGAACTTCCCCAAGCCCGGCTGGGTGGAGCACGACCTCGAGGACATCTGGACCAGCGTCACCGAGACCATCAAGCGCGCGCTCCGCGAAGCCCGCATCAAGCCCACCGACATCGCGGCGATCGGCATCACCAACCAGCGCGAGACCGTCGGCGCCTGGGATCGCAAGACGGGCAAGGCCGCGGGCCGCGCCATCGTCTGGCAGGACCGCCGCACCGCCGACTTCTGCGCCCAGCTGAAAGCCGATGGCCGCGAGGCCATGGTGAAGCAGAAGACCGGCCTGGTGCTCGATCCGTACTTCTCGGCCACCAAGATGCGCTGGATGCTCCAGCACGACGCCAAGCTCGCCGCCCGCGCCGACGCTGGCGAGCTCGCGTTTGGCACCATCGACACCTTCCTGGTGTCGCGGCTCACCGGCAACACGGTGCACGTCACCGACGTGAGCAACGCCTCGCGCACCTCGCTCTTCAACATCCACACCCTGCAGTGGGACGACGAGCTCCTGCAGCTCTTCGGCGTGCCGAAGAAGGTCCTGCCCGAGGTGCGCAGCTGCAGCGAGATCTATGGCACGACCAAGGGCCTCAAGGTCCTGCCCGACGGAATCCCCGTGGCGGGAATGGCCGGCGACCAGCAGAGCGCGCTCTTCGGTCAGAACTGCTTCCGTCCCGGCGAGGCCAAGTGCACCTACGGCACCGGCGCGTTCCTGCTCATGAACACCGGCACCACGCCGGTCACGTCGCAGCGCGGGCTGCTGACGACCGTCGCGTGGAAGCTCGGCAACGAGGTGAACTACGCCCTCGAGGGCAGCTCGTTCATCGCCGGCGCCGCGGTGCAGTGGCTGCGCGACGGGCTCAAGCTCATCAAGAAGAGCAGCGACGTCGAGGCGCTCGCGCGCACGGTGAAGACCAGCGAGAACGTCGTGTTCGTGCCTGCGCTCTCGGGCCTGGGCGCGCCGCACTGGCGGCCGCACGCGCGCGGGCTCATCGGCGGCATCGATCGCGGGACGACCGCCGGCCACCTCGCGCGCGCCACGCTGGAGGGCATCGCCTTCCAGATCCACGACCTCGCCGAGGCCATGCGCCTCGACGCCGGCGCCACCATCCCGGCCTTCAAGGTCGACGGCGGCGCCAGCGCCAACGACCTGCTCATGCAGTTCCAGTGCGATCTGCTCCAGACGCGCATCGAGCGCCCGAAGATGGTGGAGACGACGGCCCTTGGCGCCGCGTTCCTGGCTGGCCTGGGCGTGGGTCTCTGGAAGAGCCGCGACGACGTGGCCAAGAGCTGGAAGCGCGAGCGCACCTTCACCCCGCGCATGCCCGCCGACGAGCGCAGCGCGCACCTCGCGAAGTGGCAGAAGGCCGTGGCGCTCGCGTAGCGCTCAGTGCCCGAGCGCCGCGATCCGGCCGATCGCCAGCCCGATCACCAGCGCCGCGAAGACGAGCCCGCCGACCACGAGATAGGGCGTCAACCGCGCACGCGCATGCGGCGCAGGCGTCGGCGCGGGCGGCGACTTCACGGCCGGCAGCGGCCTGGTGGGGTTCTCGTTGCCCTGCGGCTTTCGGATCCCGAGCGGATCCGGATCTTTGTCCGTATCGGGCTCGGGCCCGCGCGACGGCTGCGGCGTGCCCACGATCTCGATGTTCTCGCTGTTGAGCTCCACGCGCGCCCCGACCTCGCTCAGGCTCGGCGCGTCCCACGCGAACGACGCCCCCTCGACCGGTGGCTGCGCCCGCAGCTCCGAGAGCCGCGCCTCGCGGCGCTCGTGGCGCCCGACGCCGAAGCAGTTGGAGTAGAAGCGCTGCAACATCAGGCCGCGGGGATCCTTCGTCACGGCCGCGAGCAGCGGCTCGAGCGCCTTCGCCAGCTCGCTCGCGGATCCAAAGCGCGCCGTCGGCTCCGCGGCCACCGCGCGCTTCACCGCATCGTAGAGCGCGGCGGGAAGCCCCGGCCGCAGCCCAGCCAGGTCGGGCACCAGGGCGTGGAAGATCTTGTTCACCTGCTCGCGCTCGTTGCTCGAGGCGTAGGGCCGCCGCGTCGTCAGCAGCTCCCACAGACACAGGCCGAGGGCAAAGACGTCGGTGCGCGCGCTGAGCGGCTCGCCCTTCACCTGCTCGGGCGCCATGTATTCGAGCTTGCCGATGATCATCCCCGTCGCGGTGCGGGTGATCCGGTCGCGACCCCACGCCGCGCCGAAGTCGAGCACTTTGACCTCGCCCGCGCGGGTGAGGAACAAGTTCGACGGCGACAAGTCGCGGTGCACGACCTCCAGCGGCAGCCCGTCCTTCTGCAGCGTGTGCGCGTGCTGCAGCCCCAGCGCCGCCTCGATGATCACCGCCAGCGCCACCTCGACGGGCACCTGCGCGCGCCGCTCGATGAGCTGGTCCAGGCACTCCGCCAGATCCGCACCCTCGAGCAGCTCGAACACCGCGAACGGCCGCCCCGCGGCCTCGCCGAAGTCCGTGAGCCGGGCGATGTTGGGGTGATCCAGCCGGGCCGAGAGCCGCGCTTCGTCGAGGAAGCGGTTGAGCATGGTGGCATCGAGGGCCACGTCCGGGAGCAGGGTCTTGATGGCCAAGAGCGGCGAGTCGGCCTGGGCCTTGGGCCCGAGCTCCTCGCCCACGAAGACCTCGCCCATGCCGCCCTTGGCCAGCGCGGCCAGGAGGCGGTAGCGCCGCCCGGTCACTCTCGACGCCAGCAGGCCCACGCGGCTACGCGCCGGCCTGCGCCATCTTCTGGGAAACGATCTCCTCGATGAGCTGGCGCGAGTCCTCGTCGAGGTTCACGAACTCCACGCCCATGCCCGCGGGCTTGTCGCCGCCGGCCGGGTTCACGCGCACCACCTTGCCCAGGCCCTCGATGAGCTTGGAGCCGTCGCGGAGCGCGAACTGGAGATAGATCATCGAGCCTTCGGGCCGCGGGTGGTCGGTGCGCAGGAACATGCCGCCCACCGAGATGTCGATCGAGTACTCCGCCAGGAAGTCCTCGAAGGTGTCGAAGCGGAACTGCACCAGGATGTGCAGCTCGGCGCGCGGCGCTTTGCGCTTCTCGGCACCCGTGTGGGAGCCCGTGGTCGGCCGCGAGGGATCGGACATGTCGCCGATTCTACGGATCCTCGCTCCGGCCGATCAATGCTTGGCCAAATTCAGTTCCCGGTTCCTGGTTGGCCGGGTACCCGCCGCGGGCCCGGGGCGCGAGCAGGCTCGACTCCGAGATCAGCCGAAGAGCGCGTCCAGGGCTTCGCTCACCTTGTCCACGCCGACGAGCTCGAGCGGCGCGTTCTCCACGCGGCGCGCACTCCCGCGCGGCAAGATCGCCCGCTTGAACCCCATCTTCGCGGCCTCGGCCAGGCGCGGCTCCACCTGGGCGATCGCGCGCACCTCGCCGGCCAGCCCCACCTCGCCAAGAATCAGCGTGTTCTTGTCGATGGGCCGATCGCGCAGGCTCGACACCAGCGCGCCCACGACGGCCAGATCAGCCGCGGGCTCGTCGAGCTCCATGCCGCCGGCGACGTTCACGAAGATGTCGCAGCCCACCAGGTTGATCTGCTCCTTCTTCTCCAGCACGGCCGCGAGCAACCCGACGCGGTTCCGGTCCACGCCGATCGCCGTGCGCGTGGCCGTGCCGTAGCCCGTGGGTGCGACGAGCGCCTGCAGCTCCACCAGCAGCGGCCGCGTGCCCGAGAGGCTCGCGGTGACCACGGAGCCGCTGGCGCCGATGGGTCGTTCGGCGAGAAACAGGCTCGACGGATCCGACACCTCGGCCAGTCCGCCGGCCTTCATCTCGAAGACGCCGATCTCGTTGGTGGAGCCGAAGCGGTTCTTGTGGGCGCGCAGGATGCGGTACGGGTGGCCGCGGTCGCCCTCGAAGTAGAGGACGGTGTCCACCATGTGCTCGAGCACGCGCGGGCCGGCGATCGCGCCGTCCTTGGTGACGTGACCCACGATGAACGTGGGCGTCTCGGTGCGCTTGGCGAACGCCATCAAGCGCCCGGCCACCTCGCGCACCTGGCCGATCGATCCCGGCGCGGAGCCGAGCTCGGGCAGGAACATGGTCTGGATCGAATCGATCGCCAGCGCCGCGAGCTTCTGACCCTCGGCGGCCTGGAGGATCTTGTCGGCGTCGGTCTCGGCGAAGAGTGAGAGCCGCGGCGAATCCACCCCGAGGCGCTCGGCGCGCATCTTGGTCTGGCGCAGGCTCTCTTCGCCGGTGACGTAGAGCGCCGGCCCGAGGGCCGCGAGCTTGTCGAGGGCCGCGAGCAGGAGCGTGCTCTTGCCGATGCCCGGGTCGCCGCCGAGGAGCACCAGCGCGCCGGGCACCACGCCGCCGCCGAGCACGCGGTCCAGCTCCTGGATGCCGGTGAGCCGGCGCGACTCGGAGTCGGCTTTGACGTCGGCGAGCGGCACCGGCCGGCTCGAGGTTCCGGAGCTGCCCCACGCCGGGCGCGTCTCGGCGCGCTCGACCTCTTCCACCAGCGAGTTCCACGCGCCGCACTCGGCGCAGCGGCCGAGCCACTTGGGGCTCTTCGCGCCGCAGGCCTGACAGGTGAATGTGGTCTTGGTCTTGGCCATCGCCGCCGCCCCCTCTCGCACCGAGCGCGGAAGGTACTGGGTGGGTCTGACAGTGGCCCTCTCGCGTTCGCGAAACCCCATCCCCCGACCCCTTCCCCGTCTTCCGCGGGGAAGGGGAGTCGAATTGAGTATTCACAACCAGGAACGAGGAACGAGGAACCGACGAAAGAACGCTATCGTGGATCCACCTGCTGCTCGCCGTGCCGCTGCTCGCCGCCCAGCCTGGGCCGACTAAGCCGGATCTCCAGATCCGAGGGGATCCGTTCGCGAACACCTTGCGGCTGTGCGAGGTGGCGGCTCCGCCTCGGACCGTCAGAACACCAAGAGGTGGCCGGCTGGCCAATCACCGCGCCAGCCGCAGGGGAAATGGCCCACTTCGTAGACCTTGAGCAGCTCGAGGAAGAAGAACGACCGATGGCCCGTCGGAAGGTACGAGTTCTCCATCAATGCCGCCAAGACATCCCACTGCACGCACCTCACGATTCGTTGGGGAAGTGCGTGAGCGCTTACGAAGGGAGTGAGACAGGTGTCGGTGAGCACGTTGATCGTCTTGGACTTGTGCTCCACGGTGATTTCGTTCCATCGCCGATACGCGTCGAGAGCATTGAGGTGCAGCCAAAGAGTGAGTTGGTTTCGGGCTTCGAGGGTGGCGTGTTCCCACGCACTCGCCGCGCTCGCCTGAACGGCCTCCGCCCAACTCGTCACGCGCTCGATGGGGACCGAAAGCTGGAGCGCGAGCGCCTCTCCGCACTTCGAGAACCAATCGATGGCCTGAATTCGTGCGGCGACATCCGTCGGCTCGAATTGGAATCGCGACACGTAGCCGGTCGGCGGATCGGTGACTGCCTCGATCATTCCGGAGTTCAAGTCGACGGGCTTCCCGCCGATCGTTACCCAGGTGCCTTTGGGAGATTTCGCCATGTGTCTCTCGGAGGCGCTGGTCAAATCAGACCACGAAGTGCGTCTCACTTCTGAAGCTGTCGCCGGACGTGGCTTGAAGTCCGACCTCGTGCGCGTGACAGCATGAACCCATGCTGCACCTGGTGCTCACGCTCCAGCTCCTCGGGAACGCGCCGCCGCCGAGCGACGCGCAGCGGCTCTCGCTCGAGCTCCCCGACGAGACCCGCGCCCGCACCGAGACCTCCACCCGCTTCGCCGAGCACCTGGGCGCCGCGGGCGGCGTGGCTGTCGCTCAGGGCGCCTCGGCGGGAATCGGCGCGGGCACGGAGATGATCCTCGGGAGCGGCGTCTTCCATCCCACGCGGCCCACCGACATCGCCGGCATCGGCTTCATGCTCGGCGAGCTGGTCTTCGCGCCGGTCTGCGCAGCCATGGGCGCGACGCTCGCGGCGCACGGCGAACAGGGCGACTTCCTCGACGCCCTCGCGGCCGCCTACCAGGTCCGTGGCCTGGAGACGGCGGTGCTCACCGGCTTCGAGCTCGTGGCCGCGCTGCTTGGCTCCACGCCGCTGGCCCTGGCCGGGCTGGTCGCGCTGCTCGCCTCCGACTACGCCGCGCTGCCCATGGCCGCGTCGGATGCGCTGCACGTCCCGCCGGTGCCCGTCCTCGAAGGTCCCATCCCGGGCGCCGAGCCGCCGCCGAGCGCCGCGCGCACGAATCCAGGCGGAGCGGTGGCGCTGCACTTCTAGATCGGCGGGCTCACCACGCTGCGCCGCAGGTCGTCGGGCTGTGCGTCGATGAAGGTGCCCAGCAGCACCCAGCGCCGCGCGTTCGCCTCGTGCTTCGGGCGCGCTTCGAGCGGCGTGGTGTAGTGCCAGAACGGCAGCCGATAGATGGTCAGCCCGCCGAGCGTGGCCACGTCGCGCACCTCGCTGAAATGCCCGCGCTTCGCGTACACCAGCAGCTGCCGCGCGACGGACGGCGTGCACAGCGTGAGGTGCACATCGGTGTAGCCGCCGACGGCCTCCGCATCTTCCGGATGGTGATCGTTGTGCGGGCCCGCGTAGTCGCCCGGCCGATAGCAGAGGGCCTGGATTCCGTTCTGACGCCGCAGCGGCCTTCCCGAGATCGCCGCCGCGAAAGCCTTCAAGCTCTCCGAGCGCAGCAGATCCACCAGCCCAAGCTCCTTGGCCGCGCGAAAGCCGCGCTCGCGGGCGGCGTCGAGGTACACGGTCGAGACGCGCGCCGTCTTGGGCAAGAGCTCCCCGTAGTTGTGCCGCATCTCGGTGATGCTCTGCGGCGGGATGATGCGCGCCATCTCCACCAGATGCGGCCCCAGCGCGCGGTCCAGCGCGTCGCGCAGCCGCGCGGCCTTCTTGCGATTGACGAGATCGTCCGCAGCGACGAAACGCCGCCCCGGCTCGAGCAGCGCGCCGCACAAGGGATGACGCCCCGCGAGCACGCGTCGCCCGCGGGGCGTGAGCAGGTCCTCGAACTCCAACGGCACTTCGCGCATGCCGTCCCCTTATCACGTCGCCGCAGAGACCTCCGCGAGCGCGCCAATCCGCGCCAACAATGCCTCGACGTGATCCTTCTCGTGCCGCGCCGCCTCGCCACCCGGTCCACCGGTGAACCGCAAGAGCGTCAGCTGCGCCACGAGCTCGTCCAGCAGCACCAGGCCTTCGCCAACCTCGGCCGCCGTCCGCGCGCGCAGCTGCGCCAGCGGTCCACGCAGCCTGTCCGCGGCGGTGGCCAGCGCGCGATCCATCTCCTCGAGCCGCGCCACTTGCGACCGCAGGTGCGACACGAAGCGTCCGATGCGCTCGCGCTCGGTGGCCCGACCCGCGCCGAGCGTCGCCACCTCTGCCCACGCGGTGTCGAGCGACTTCTCCAGCGACGCAAGCCGCGCGCCGTCGCTGCTGGTCTGCGCGGGCGTGGTGCGCGGCCCGTTCAGCGCCGGCAAGAGGAACGGCCAGAGCGGCACCATCGCCGCCACCTGCCAGGCCCGGGCGCCGCGCAGCCGCGCGTGGACGGCCGCGGCCACGCCGAGCACCAGGTATCCGCCGAGGATCGCAGTCGCGCTCATGGGCTCACCCGTTCACCACGCCGAGGAACGCGAGCACCGTCGTGAGGCCGAGCATCATCCACGCGATGCGCGCCACCACGCCCACGCGGAACGTCTCCGCCGGGGTGAGCCGCGCCGTCGGGCCCTTCACTGCGGCCAGCGTCTGCTGCGCGAGCTCGAAGAGCAGCCGGTGCAGGCGCGCGGCGGTCACCAGGGCCACGATCACGAACGCCGCGAGCACCGCGTACGGCCCCAGATCCACGGGGTCCATGCGCCACGCGAGCACCACCGGCGGCGCCATGCCGGCGAGCAGCAGGCTCCCGGCCGCGAGCGCGGCCAGCATCGCCGCGCCGAGCCGACCCAGCGGCACGCGCGCAGAGAGCAGCAGGCTCGCCGCGTACACCGGCCCCAGCGCCGCGGCCGCGCCGAGCAGCACCGCCAGCCCGAGCTCCAGCGCCGGCCACGCCAGCGCCAAGCGGAACGCCTGACCCACCGCCACCGCGCGGAACAGGCTGCACGCCATGGCCGCGCCGAGCGAGGCCAGCACCACGCGCTGGGTTCCCTGCGGATCCAGGAGCAGGGTGGCCACCTTCGACGGCTCGCGCAGGATCGACACCATCAGCGGCGGCTCGCCCGGATCACCTGGATCCGGCACACGGCCGTCGTCCTCCCAGGGCAGGAAGGGCGTGAGCGGCTCGAGCGCCGGAAGGGCGACGGCGGGGACCAGGTTCTTCTTGGCGATCCGCGCGAGCTTCGTCTGCTCCGGGTCGGGCTGCACCGGCACGCCGGCTTCGATCTCCGCCTTGAACTGCGGCGCGGGCAGCGACTCCATCAGGGCTTCGGGGCTCATCAGTTCCACCTCGCGGACAGGTCGAGCATCCAGGGGAAGGCCAGCAGCAGCTTGAACAGGAAGGCCACGGCCACCGTGGACACGAAGGCGCGCCCCAGCCAGCGCGCGCGCGCCGAGCGATCCACGGTGATCAGGATCCGCAGCGGAACGGCGGTCGCGACAGCGAGCCCCATCACCGGAAGGAGCACGCCGCGCAGGTGCAGCGCCCAGAGCTCGCCGTGGCTCATCACCGCCAGGAACGCGAGCAGCGGCAGCACGCACACGCACACGAGCCCTGCCGTCCAGAGCCCCACCGCCTGCGCCGCGAGCAGCGCGCGCGGCCCGAGGTCGAGCCGCAGGTACACGCCGAAGACGATCAGCGCCGGCAGGGCCACCGCGAGCGACTCCAGCGCGCCGCCGAGGGCGTCGAAGCTGCCCCAGGCGCCGAGCAGGCCATTCGCCAGGAGCCCCGAGGCGCTCCAGAGCGCGATGCCCGCAGCGCCGAGGGCCGCGGTGCGCATCGCCGGTGCGCGGCCGAGCTCCAGGGCCTCGCGGGCCGGCCGGTCGACGGGGCGGAGCAACGTGCTCCACAGCTCGGGCGCCCGCGCGCCCACGACGAGTTCCATGTGCCCTCCGAGAGTGTGCAGCGGTCCAGTGCAACCAGCGGACCGAGCGAGCGCTCGCGGAGAGGGGGCGTAAAAGCTGGGTGCGCGCGTGCCGGAGTGGGTAGCGCGTTACACGGGTGAGTGGCGGGTGGCTGGTGGCTGGCTAAGCTAACCGATGATCCGCTCTTCCTTGATCTCGTGCTCGTGCAGCTTGTTGAAGAGGGTCTTGTAGCTCACGCCCAGGAGTCGCGCGGCCTCGGCCTTGTTGCCCTCGGCAGCGCGCAGCGCGGCGATCACCGCCTCGCGCTCGGCCTCGGCCACCGCGTCCTTGAGCGTGCGCACCGCGCGCGGCGGATCCGATTGGATCCGAGCGGTCGCGACCGGCGGCGTCGAGGCCACGGCTTCGAAGTGCCCGAGCACCACCGCGCGCTCCGCCCAGTTCTCCAGCTCGCGCACGTTTCCGGGCCAGACCTGCGCCTGCGCCCAGGCGAGCACCTCCGGCGTCGGCCGCGGTGCGCTCGCCTTGTGACGCCGCGCGTGTTTGTCGAGGAAGTGCGCGATGAGCCCAGGAATGTCCTGCGGCCGCGCGCGCAGCGGCGGGAGATCGATGGGCACCACCGCGAGGCGATAGAGCAGGTCCGCGCGGAAGCGACCCTCCTTCGACCACGCCGCGAGATCCCGGTGCGTCGCCGCCAGCACGCGCACGTCGACCTTCACCGGCTCGCGTCCGCCCACGCGCAACACCTCGCGCTCCTGCAGCACGCGCAGGAGCCGCCCTTGCGCCTCGAGGGACATGTCGCCGATCTCGTCGAGGAACAGCGTCCCGCCATGGGCGCTCTCGACGAGCCCGAGGTGCCGCGCGTGCGCGCCTGTGAACGCCCCGCGCTCGAAGCCGAAGAGCTCGCTCTCCAGCAGGCTCGGCGGCAGCGCCGCGCAGTTGAGCGCGATGAACGGTCCGTCCATCCGCGGCGACGCTTGATGGATCGCGCGCGCCACCAGCTCCTTGCCCGTGCCGCTCTCGCCGCGCAGGAGCACCGTCGCATCCGTCGCCGCCACCCGCGGCAAGAGCGCCACCACTTCACGCAGCCCGCCGCTCGCGCCCACGAGCTGCTGCGCGGTCTCCGTCTCCGCGGTCACCTTGCCCGCGCCGAGCTCCACTTCCTGGAGCTGATCCGCCGACTCCAGCGCCGCCGCCACCGCCGAGAGCAGCCGCGCGTTCTCGAAGGGCTTCACCAGAAAATCGCGCGCGCCCGCACGCAGCGCGGCCACCGCGCGCTCCACGGTTCCAAATGCGGTCATCACGATGGTCGGACACCGCGCGGGCGCGTCGCGGAGCCGCTCGAGCAGCTGCTGGCCGTCGCCATCGGGGAGCTTCACGTCGAGCAACAAGAGGTCCGGAAGTTTCTTGGCGAGGTGCGCCTCCGCGGGCGCGAGCCGGTCGAACGCGACGACCTGGTGCCCTTGCGCGCCCAGCAGATCAAGGAAGAGCTCGCGCAGGTTGCGCTCGTCCTCGACGATCACGATCTCGCTCATGCCCGCTCCTCGGCCGATGGCAGCTCCAGCCGCGCCACCGCGCCCACGCCGTCCGTCCGCGATTCCAATTTGACGCTGCCGCCGCAGGCCTCCGCCGCTGCCCGCGCGATGCACAGGCCGAGGCCGGTGCCCGTGGGCTTCGTCGTGCGAAACGGCTCGAACAATCTTCCCGCGACCTCGGCGGAGATGCCCGCGCCGCGATCGCGAATCTCGACGATCCCTCGCTCGCCCTTTGAAAATGCGGCGATCACGATGGCCTCGCGCGAGCCGGCCTCGACGGCGTTTCTCAAGAGGTTCACCAGCGCGCCGCGAATCGCATCCGGCTCGCCACGCACCCGCGGCAACCTCGGCGCGATCTCTGGCCGCAGCTCAGGCGCGCCCGGCTCGCCTTCCACGACGGCGATCGCCTCCAGCACGGTCCGCTCCAGCTCGACCGTCGCGCCGTTCGCGGGTGGCACCGCGGGCCTTCCCACGCGCAGAAGCGCGGCCACGCGCTCGTCGATGCGATCGCTCTCCTCGCGAATGATGCGGACGGCTTTCTCGAGCTGCGGACGCTTGCCGTCGTCCACGGCGCCCGAAATGCCGCCGAGCAATTCGGCGTAGCCGCGCACGGCCGCGAGCGGGTTCTTGATCTCGTGCGCCACGGCCGCCGCCAGCTCGCCCGCGATCGCCAATCGCTCGGTGCGCTCCAGCCGCGCGCGCATCGCCGCCACTTCGGCGTGCGCCGCCGCGAGCTGCCGCGCCAGGTGCGCTTGTCCTGGAAACAGCCACGCCGCCACGCCGCGCGCGAGCAGCTCGCCGAAAGTCAGCACGCCCAGCGCGGAGAGCAGCGTCAGCGCGGCGATGAAGGCCGTCAGGCGCATCTCGACGGGCTTTCCCAGCAGCCTGGCCACGCCCGCGGCGCCCACGGCCACGATGAGCAACAGCGCCACGTACGCGATCGATCGCGAGAGCAGCACGCGCACCGCCACCCGCCGCTCGAGCACGTTCACCAGCACGAACGCCTCGGCCACCAGGATCCCGACGAGCGTGGGATCCACCACGATCCCCGTGCGCAGCCAGGCCAGGAACGCCAGCACCACGGCCACGGACGCGGTTCCGGCGAGCGTGGCGGCCGCGCGTCGATCGTAGGTGCCGCGCGCGTCGCCCCGACGCATGAGCAGCACGTGGGCCACGAAGAGGAAGGCCAGCGCCGAGCCGTCGAAGGCGCGCAGCAGCAGCGCCGGTCGCTCGCCTTCGATGCCGGGAATCGCCAGCGCCTTGCCGAGCAGGTACGCCGGCCAGAACAGGATCGGCACCAGGACTGCGGCGCCCAGCGTGAGCGAGGTCCGCGCGGCGCCGGGGCCCAGCTCGCTCCAGACGTCGAGCGCGAAGCCGGTCACGGCCAGCACCGAGCCCAGGCCCGCGAGCACCCGCAGCTCGACGTCGGCGTCGGGGAGGATCACCGCCAGCGCGCCACACGCCGTCACCAGGCCGATGCCCAGCGGCCCCAGCGCGAAGCGACGCCGCCCACTGGCCAGGGCCGAGCCGGCCACCAGCAGGTTGAACAAGGTCACCAAAAGCGAGATGACCGCGGAGACGACGAGGCGGAAGGCCATCCACGTTGGATGCTTTCACAGCTCGTGCCAAACGGGGGAGCCCATGCCTGCGCTTCGCTTTGCCCACTGCCGGCTGCGTCCGGCGGAGCTGCTCGACGTGGACCTCGCCGGCGCCCACTTTGACGACGTGTCGCTGGCCCGGGCGCACGTCACCGATGCCAACTTGACGAAGATCAACGTCACCGACGCGAACGCGCGTCAGAGCGTGTGGACCGACGTGGATTTCTCGGGCGCGCGCTTTCGCGACGTGAACCTGAGCCGCGCGCGATTGACCAGCGTCAATTTGCGCGGCGTGAAGATCGCCGACGCGGACATTCGCGGCCTCACCATCGACGGCGTCCGGATCGATCTGCTGTTGGCGCGCGCGCGGCGACGCTAGATTGCGCGCATGAAATCGCTCCAGGAAACCCTCGCACCCAAGAGCATCTGCTTCGGCTGCGGCCCGGCCAACGCCAAGGGCCTGCGCATCCAGAGCTTCGCCCAGGGCGATTCCGTCGTCTGCGACTGGACCCCGGAGCCGCACCACGAGGCGTTCCCGGGCGTGCTCAACGGCGGCATCATCGGCGCGCTCCTCGACTGCCACTCCAACTGGACGGCCGCGCACTCCATAATGGTCGCCGAGGGGCTCGACCACATCCCGCCCTGTGTGACCGCCGAGTTCGACGTGAAGCTCAAGCGCCCCACGCCGCTGGGACCGGTGCACCTCACCGCGCGCGCCGTGG
Source organism: Deltaproteobacteria bacterium (assembly GCA_018266075.1). GTDB lineage: Bacteria > Myxococcota > Myxococcia > Myxococcales > SZAS-1 > SZAS-1. The sequence goes on from JAFEBB010000103.1 coordinate 13,374, forward strand.
CCCGCGAGGGCGACAAGGTCACGGTGGAGGCCACTTTGGAGGCCGGCGGCAAGGTCACGGCCACCTGCACGGGAACTTTCGTTCGGGTGAAGCCCGGGCATCCCGCGTACTTCCGTTGGTAACCGCGCTGATCCGACATCCCCCTTTGATCCACTTGCCTTATGTCGCGCGGTGCGCGCTATGCTCTGCACGTGCGCTTGGCGATTCTCTCGCTGCGTAGATCCCCTCCCACCCGCTGGCTGTCGATGACGCGTTGCCCGCGGGAGGAAATTCGTGTGTCCGCTGTTGGCTGAGCATCACCTCGAGCAAGGAGAGTCCGATGCAGATCTCGTACACGTTCCGAAACCTCGACTCGTCTGACGCCCTCAAGGCGTACGCCAAAGAGAAGGTGGAACGCGTGAACAAGTACCTCGATCGCGCGAGCGAGGCGCACGTCACCTGCTGGTTCGAGCGGCACCACCACATCTGCGACATCACCATCCACGCCGGGCCGTTCAGCATGCGCGGCCGCGAGAAGAGCGAGGACTTCTACGCCTCGGTGGATCTGGCGATGGACAAGATCGAGCGGCAGCTCAAGCGCTACAAGGAGAAGCTCAAGCACCACAAGGGCGGGGCGCACCACCACCTCGACGAGCTCGAGCACATCAAGATCAAGCACACGTCGTTCTCGATCGCGCCGCCGGAGGAGCCCACGCCCAAGGCCGACGCCGGCCCGCGCGTCATCAAGACCAACGAGCTCGTGGCCAAGCCCATGAGCGTCGACGACGCCGTGATGCAGATGGACCTGCTCAACAACGACTTCCTCGTCTTCACCAACGCGCAGACGAAGGAAGTGAACGTGGTGTACCGCCGCAAGGACGGGCACTACGGGCTCATCGAGGCGCACCCGCCCAAGAACGGGGCGCTGCAAGCGCGGTAGTTCGATCGGCGGTCGAAGCCGGGGGCGTGATGGCGTGCGAAGCGCCGTCGCGCCCCTTGTGCTTTTGATGTTCGCGTGCCAGCTTGTGCGAGCGTCGAGGCGGCGGCGCGCACTTCGAAGGACGGCGGATGAAGATCACCGAGTTCCTCGGCCCAGACGCGGTGATCCCCGAGCTCTCGGCCAAGGACAAGCCCGGCATTCTGCGCGAGCTCGCGGGTCCGCTCGCGAGCCACATGCCCGTGCCGGCCGAGAAGATCCACGCGATGCTCGCGGAGCGCGAGGAGATCGGCACCACCGGCATCGGCGAGGGCGTGGCCATTCCGCACGGCAAGCTCTCGGGCGTGCCGCGGCTCACCGCGAGCTTCGGCGTGTCGCACGGCGGCGTGGACTTCCAGGCCATCGACGGCAAGCCCACCCAGCTCTTCTTCGCGCTCATCGCTCCGGAGAACTCGGCGGGCCTGCACCTGAAGGCGCTCGCGCGCATCTCGCGGCTCTTCAAGAGCCCGGCGTTCCGCGAGGCGATCTTGAAGGCCCAGGGCGCCGAGGCGATCTACAACCTCATCGCCCGCGAAGACGACGTGCACTGAGCTTGCTCGGGTAACTGACCGGCGTCGTCGACGTCCTACTTCACGTACGGGAACTTGAAGGCCTCGACGTACTGATCCTTGTAGAACGGCTCGCCGCCGAGCACACCCGTGACGAACTTGTCCCGGTCCGCGCTCACGTAGTGACACAGGTAGTACTTGAAGTGGTGGTCGGCCAGGTACGCGCGCATCGCCGCTTGCTCGAGCGGCCGCACGGGGCGCGTCAGGTCCTCGTTGTTTCCGAGCACCTTCCAGAGCCGGCCGTTGATGAGATCCATCTCGGCCACCGGCACCCGCGAGAGGTGTGCGTGGGAGATGGGCTTGCCGTAGCGCGTCTGCTCGTATTCCGAGGTCACCGCGGCGTCGGTGAAGATGGCCACGCCCTCAGGCTCGTTCCGGAAGATGTCGAAGATGGGAAGGGTGTCCCCCACCTTCATCATGGGAAAAGGCGCCGAGAGAAACTCGATGTTCGGCACCACGGCGAGGCCGAGCGCGACCGCCGCGCCCACCGGGAGCGACAACTTGCTCGCCAGGCGGCCCAGGTGCGCGGCGCCGAACGCCACCATCACCGACATCGCGAGGACGGTGAGCAGCTCGAACCTGTTGGGCATGCCGCCGCGGCTGAAGAACGGCACCACGCTCTTGAAGAGCGCGTAGGGCATGGGCACGTGGGTCATCCACACCGAGCCGTTGACGGTGATGGGAACCTTGGCCACGAAGATCGTGGCCAGGGTCAGGAAGATGGCCATGTCGCGCCGCGGGCCAGCAGTGCGGAGGGGCGCGGTGACCAGCGCCAGCAGCGCGAACATCCCCACCAGGTATTGCGGCGGCAGGTCGGTCTTGCCGTCGACCGAGAGGTGAATGCCGAACGAGAGCACAAGATAGAAGAGCCCGAGCATGGCCCAGCGCCTTCCATCGGGAATGCCCCGCACCAGGCCGAAGAGCGCCAGAGCCACCGTCAAGTAGCCGAGGAAGAACCCGTTCTCCTCCGTGTTGCCCGGCAGCTTTTCGACGGTGGTCTTCCACGACGCGAGGGTGCCGGCGAAGGCAGAGAACCGGTCGGGCCCCAAAAGCCCCATCGCATCGACGTAGTAATCCGAGTCGCCGTGCATGGTGTTGACCGGCGCGGGAAATGCGTGGGCGCCGAGCGCGGCGAGCAAGGGCGAACAGCAGAGCGCCGCCGCGGCGCCTACCCAGAGCGCACGCCGGACGGTGGGGTCGCGCAGAGTGGCGAGCCGGAACACACCGCCCTTGCTCCAGCAGGCGCCGACGACCCAGAGGGCAGAGAACGTGGCCACGTACGCGAGGTAGTAGTAGTCGCAGAGGGCCACGTAGAGGGCCGCCAGCGCCGCGCCCCAGAGGTGCTTTCGCCCGCCATCGTCGAGGTACCGGAAGAAGCACAGGAGATAGAAGGGGATCCCCTCCACCGACGACAGGTTCAAGTGTGCGAAGGCCTGGCACAGATGGTAGCGCGAGAAGTCGAATGCACAGGCGCCGGCGAAGGCGCCCAGCGCCGCCAGAAGCGGGCCGAAGCCGCCCCGGCCCAGGAGATAGCGGAGCAGAAGCCAGGATGTGTAGCCCGCCGCCACGAAGGTCGCGAGGAACACCCAGTTGTAGGCCTGGTCTGCGGTGAGGAAGCCGAGCAGCACCGCGCCCCAAGCCGTCTTGATGGGCGCGAGGGTGTGCCAGTACAGCTGCGCACCGAGGGGATGGTGGAGGAGCGGCGTCTGGAACGGGTTGTGCGGGTGGACCCAGAGGGCCTGGCGCATCCACCACATGTGCCAGGCATTCATCAATGTATCGTTGGTGCCGCCCACCAGGTGGGTCCGCCAGTCGCGGGCGACGGGCCAGGTCTGAAAGACGGTGAGCCCCGAGAACGCAAGCAGGACCAGGGCGTGCGGCGCCGCAGCGCGCAGCCGCGGCCACCTCGCCGTCGGCGGCGCGGGGACTGGGCCAGGCGCGGGCGCTGGTTCCGGCAGCGGGCCGGCGGGCGCGGGCTCGATCATGGGGCCTTGCGCCGCCGTCGAGAGAGCTCCCGGTGGATCCTCAAGAGGTCCGTCCCCGAGCGGACCATGTCTCGCAGCCGCAGCTTGCTGCCAGCCACATCGGTCCACCGTGAGAGGGGCACTTCAATGGTTCGCCCGCCCGCCGTCAGCTTCGAGGCCTGCTGCAGCCGGCCGAGGAGCTCGACGTCGAATGCCCACCGGGAGAGGAAGCGCTCCTCGATGGCACTGCGCAGGGCGGGCGTGTTGCGAAAGACCTTGGCGCCGCATTGGGTGTCGTAGAAGGGCTCGCCAAGGACCAGCGAGGCCGCGGTCGCGAAGATCCGCCCCGTGAGGTGCCGTGAGGCATGTCGATCGATGACTGCGCCAGCCATGGCCACCCGTGCGCCGATGACGATCTCGGCCTCGGGGCGCCGGACCAGCTCTCCGAGCAGCCGCACGATTTCGTCCACGGGCGTCGCCAGGTCGGCGTCGACGAAACCAATGATGTCGCGCCCGGCAGCCACCGCGCCGAGCAGCCCCTGGCGCACCGCCTCGGCCTTGCCCACGTTTTGGGGCAGCGACTGGACCTGGATCTTCTCGGGCCGCTGGTTGGCCAGGCTCTGCAGCTCGGCGAGTGTGTCGTCCGTCGAGCCGTCGTCGACGAAGCAGAGGGCCACCTCGGGCCGCGCCGCGAGGCGGAGCAGCTCGGCGTGGTCGAGCCGCGAGGCCTCGTTGAAGCAGGGGACGATCAGGAGCGCTTCTGACATATCGCCCACCAGGTCAATCCTGCGACGTTGACGCCCACGCGTGCGAAGAGGTGCGACGCGAGGTTGTCCACGCGGAGCGCGCCGCCAATCATCGCGGACACCACCTCGCCGCCCTTCCACTGGCCCAGGTTTGCGGAGGCCGTCGTCGGGCGCCCGCGGCCGCGCTGGACCCGCTCCTTGAGCAGCCCCGCGCCGCGGGCGAGCACCAGGCTGTGAAACGCTCCACCGGACTGGAGAATCGTGAGGCCAGAGGCCTCGATCAAATCGGCGCAGGCCCGCGGGTGGTAGCGGCGGAAGTGCTTGAGCGCGACGTCGTGCTCACTGAAGAGCTGCTGCCAAGCTGGGACGGTGATCAGCACCCGTGCACCGGGCTGGAGGTTCTCTTCCACCAGCGTGCCCAGAAAGCTCCGGTCGTCGTCGACGTGCTCCAGGACATCCATCAGCAGCAGGAGGTCGAACCTGCCGGTGGGCCGCTCCCGTACGAACTGGAATCGCGGGTCGAGCGCGGGGAGCTCGCGGAGCTGGGCGTCGGTGTAGCTTCCGTCCCAGCAGGTGGCGCGCGCGTTGGGGCGGCCCCGCAGGAGCTCGCGTGCGAAGAAGGCGTCGCCGGCGCCTGCGTCGAGGACCCGGTCGACGCCGTCCATGCCGTGTGCGGCCATCACCTCGCCAAAGAACCTCGCCCGGGCCAACTCCCAAGGGTGCCTTCGAAAGGGTTCCTGGGGAATCTCGGAAAGGTCCATGGCGGCGGAGGCTGTTTAGCCGAGAACGGGGCTCGACGCCACGAGCACCCGTGCGCAGGCCCAGCTGGCTGGCCAGGCTCGTTCTCGCAGAGGGTGATCAAGGTTGCGCAGGTCGAGCTCGAGGTCCGGGCGGCCGAGGGCGATGGAGTAGTGAAACGGGAAGATGTGGTGCACCTGCATTCCGGCGCGGGGATCCATCTTGTCGCCGCAGCATGCGCACTTCGGCTGCAGGGAGAGATGGAGCTTCTCGATGCGCGGCCAGCGGCTGCTTCGGGCCACGCCGCACC
>JAFEBB010000104.1 GCA_018266075.1 Deltaproteobacteria bacterium
TTCCTTCGTCCGCTTCGACATCGACACCTCCGTCGAGGCCCATCTTGGCCTCAGCTGGGTGTCTCAAGAAATCGTGACGCGGGGGAGCAAGACGCCTCCCCCTGCCGCCGGAAAAGCGAATCGACGAGGTGGAGTTCCCCCGGAGCGATGGCGCGAATGACGTCTGAGAAGATTGTAGGATTGCTCTTGGAGCTGCCGGGAGGGCATCCACCATGAAGTCGCGTCGGTCCCTCGGCTCGCTCGCCCTAGATTAGCAGGATTCACATCCGAGCGAACAATGCGACTGTATTGGTCGGAAAGCTGGGTCTCGATTTGGATTGGAATGCCTCCTAGCCAAGAAGCGCTAGATAGGTATGTCGAAGAGCATTATGGTCTTGGACGACCTCCTTCTCAATTTGCTGTGGAGTTTGGGGTTGACTTTTATGATTCTGATTTCAGAGATACTTTGTTTTCGCAACAAGCTCTCGATGCGGGCACGTTCTTGAGTCGAGGATTTTCGTATTGGGAGTCGTTTGTGGATCTCGTTCGTGCCGCAGAGCCTGAGCGTCAAGGCACTAATAATGGTACCGCGCTCATCGCGCTGTATGACGTGCGCTATGGTTTGGGTGCGGACACTCCTCGGAAGTCGCATGGGTTCCGGTTCGTCGGGGCGTTTCCGTATGTCAAGGATGTTTCTGCTGCATAAAGAGTCAGGATAGGGCGTTCAAGCGGCCGCTTGAACACCCTATCCTCGACGCGCTTCCCGTATTCACGATCCAGGGGAACGAAAGCCGTCTTCACAATCGCCATTTGATCATTTCGATTGAACGCATACGCCTCGCCGAGTCCTGTCGATCCAAAAACGATGAGACCCGGGAGGAATTCAGGAACTCCATAGGCCGCATTGAGAGACTCAAGCTCCGCGGGAACATAGAGCCTGAGGAAGTCTTCACCGATGAACCCCTCGCCAGGCCCACGGCGCTCAACACACGCGCGGTAATCAGCGGGTAGTTCGGGCGGGACCTCAATCGGGCCCGCATGACTGCGGCGCCACGAAGTCGCCGCGACGATTCCATCGAGCCATGTCGCCACATGCACCTCGCCGCGCGAATCGCTCGCGCGTCGACCCATTCTCGATTGTTTTCAGATTCGACGTGACACGTCTGGATTGGGGGATCCGAACGACTACTCTAGAATCTCGATCTGCATACTGTTCGTTTGGGGGATAAGACGAACAAGCGCCCTTCGGACGTCCGGGAAGGTTGATTATGGTGAATCGCTCCGCGAGCGCCCTGCCCTTCTCGCGCCACGCTACCCTTGGCGGGTCATCCGGAGCGCGTCGCGCGAGCTCATCGTTCCTCCGCGGGCTTCATTCTACCAAACGGCTGTGCCCGGACGTCCACTGTCGAGCCCCTCGACGCCTCGCCCCGGATGGTCTGACCCGCGCGCGGCAGTTTTCGCGACCGCGCCGCCAGGCTGCGATATCCATTCGGCACCATGAACCTTCGACACTGTCTCCTGGTTGGCGCTGCATGTACCTCCCTCGCCGGCACCGCCTTCGCCGACGCGCCGCGGGTGACCGCGCACACCCCGCCGAGCTGGTGGCCGTCGGCCCAGTTCGGCAAGACCGACACCGTCGTCGCCGAGGACTACGGCGAGGGCCAGTTCCGCACCGGCAAGGACACCCACGGCAAGACCGAGCCCCTGCGCGGCCGGCACTGGAAGGTCTCGCTGGTGCGCACCCCGGAGGAGATGAAGCAGAAGCAGGCGCCCGACGAGCCCACCAAGTGGAAGGCGCTGCAGGACGCGCTCCTCGCGGCGGGCTTCAAGGTGGTGAACTTCGAGCAGCGCAAGGGCGGCGACGGGATGTACGCGACCCTCAAGCAGGGCGACGGCGCCGACGTCACCTGGATGCATGTGGAGATGGTGCAGCCCTTCATGCACGGCCAGATGGAGGCGGTGCAGCTGGCGAGCAACCCGCTGGTGGTGCAGCTCAAGCAGCCCGCGTCGACGCCGGAGAAGGTCGGCGACAAGGACGACCTGCCCTACCTGCCTCCGCCTCCGGGCGAGAAGCTGGGCGCCACCGAGCACTTCAACAAGCCGATGAGCTACTTCACCGGCGAGCGCGGGCATGGCGACGAAGTGCCCATCGGCACCGGCCACATCGTGAAGACCTACTCGCAGGACGCCACCATCTCGGAGCTCGCCTTCAAGGAGGCGTACACCGCCGCGCTGGAGAAGGCCGGCTGGGAGATCACCCCCGAGCCGGGCATGGCCATCAACGCGCACTTTGGAAAGAACAACCGCGACATCTATGTGCACCTGGTGCACGGCTATTTCAAAGTTGCCGACCAGGGCAGCGAGCTGGAGAAGTCGCTGGCCAAGAGCTGCAAGGCGGCGGTGTACGGCCTGAACTTCGACTTCAACAAGGCCACCTTGCGTCCGGACTCGGAGCCGACGCTCCAGCAAGTCCTGCGGCTGCTCAAGGACGACCCGAAGCTGCAGGTGGAGATCGGCGGCCACACCGACAACGTGGGCGCCCACGACTACAACATGAAGCTCTCGGACCAGCGCGCGGCAGCGGTGAAGGAGTGGCTGATCGCCCACGGTATCGCGGGCGTCCGGCTCTCGAGCCAAGGGTACGGCGATACCCAGCCGCTCGTGCCGAACTCGAGCGACATGAACCGGGCGCAGAACCGGCGGGTGGAGCTCAAGAAGCCGAACTGTAAGTAGCGCGCGTGGGAGCGTGGCGTCGCGACCTGGCGCTCGGCGCTCCCGCGCGCGGTGTACGACGAGGGTAGCACGGGCTGCTGCGCGCAAGGACGCCGATCTGCTCGACGCCATCAGCCACGTCGCCGTGCCTCAGCTCACGGCCCAGAGCGCCGTGGATGACACCGTCGCCTCGCGCCACGAGCCGCTGCTCGCGTATTGGCGGCGTCGGTTCCCGGGCGGGCCCAAGGGGCCGCGCACGCCCAAGGGCAACCCGGTGGCGCCGGCGGTGAAGTCTTAGGTCCGCTGCGACACGCGCAACCCCAACCCCGCAACCGCTTCTCCCCGAGGGGACGCTTCGCAGGCCGTCTCCGCGGGGAGGGAGGGTATTGGCGGTACTCCTTGGGGTGGGGAAGCGCGGTAACGCAGGAGCGGGCTGGGTGCGGAACTGAGTCCCGCAGGTTCACCGCGTTCGACGAGGACGTGAAGCGGGTTCACCCGGTCCAATTTTTTTGTGGATCCCTGGGACCAACCCCGAGGCTGTTGCGCCATCGCGCCATACGCCTCGCTTCGCTCGTGCGTGAGTCAGGGCATTCGATCACGCCAGGGACGTTCGCTGGACGTGCTTCTGCTTCTTGGGGTTGAAATGCCTTTCCTCAAAAAGCCACACGAACGCATCGTCGTGACCGAGGAGCACTCCGAACATCCCGCCTCAACGCCCGAGCGAAGCGAGGCCCGGGCCTCCTCCCATATCCCGCAGAAAATTGGACTGGGTGAACCCGCTTCACGTTCTCGTCGAACGCGGTGAACCTGCTGGACTGAGCTCAGCGCCGAGCTCGCGCTGACGATGCCGCGAGCTCGTGGACCGTCTCGGTCAGCGCCGGAAGTCCGGGATGCTCACGATGCCGTCGAGCAGCGCCACCGGGCGGCCCGAGTGGTCGGTCGCGAGGTGCACGATCTTCGCGTCGGGGAAGCTCTGGCGGTAGCCGTTGGCGTGCGTGGGCTCGTTGTCGAACGCGGCCACCACCTGGCCCAGCGCGTTCACTTCCTTCACCGCGCGGACCTTGAAGGCGTCGTCGCTCTCTTCGAGGTCGGGCTTCATGATCAGGCGCACGGTCTTGTCGTCGGGCAGGGGCATGCCGCACTTCTGCATGGCCTTCACGGTGCCTTCGCGCATCTCCTCGTGGCGCCCGGTGACGTAGGCGATCTGCACCTTCGTCGGCACCAGCGCGCGCAGGAAGTCGGCGGCTCCGGCAGTCTCCACGTCGTGCTCGGCGTACTCGCTGGTGAAGAAGCGCAGCCGCCAGAACTCCTTCGCGTGCGGCATCAGCGCGTCGGCCTGCACGTGGGTGAGGCCGGCGTTCACCATGGCGCCGTGCATGTCCCAGCCGCTGTCCCAGTGCTCGACGCGATTCGCCTCGAGCACGGGAACGCCTTTGTGCTCACCAAACTCGCGCAGGATCATCACCTGGCGCGGACGGTTGTCGAAGAGCGTGGAGTCGAGATCGAAGACCACCACGCCGCGCGGGCCGAGCTCCTGGCTGCGGGCGAGCACCTCGTTGAGGACCTCGGGCGGGTTGGCGTGCAGGGGGAAGGTCAAGCGGTTGCTCCAGGCTCGAGCTGCGGCGCCGCCGCAGCAGCGGGCACGACGGTCTTGGGCTGCGGCTTCACGTTCCACACTCGCAGCATCAACGCGCCGCCCACGAGCGAGAAGGGCGCGATGGCCCAGGGCCATGCGCCCCAGCCGTAGTGATCGACGGCGTAGCCGATGACCACGCTGGTGATGCCGCTGGCCACGTACTGGATGCCGTCGAGCATCCCGGCCGCGGTGGCCGCGCCCTTGCGCCCGCCGAAGTCCATCGAGGCGGTGCCGGTGAGCATGCCGTGCACGCCGAAGATCCACGCGCAGTTCACGCCCACCATGATCGCCGCGAGGTGCGGACCGGCGAGCTCGGTCATCACCAGCACCGAGACGACTTGCAGCCCGTAGTAGATGAGCGCGACCGGAGGCCGGCGCGCCTGGAACACGTGGTCGGACAGGAATCCTGCGATGAGGCCGCCCACGATGCCGCCGACCGTGATGCCCACGCTGGCCACGTTGAACCAGGTGGTGCCCGGCGCGATGTGGTGCACCTGGCCCAGCCACTTGGCGAAGAAGAAGAGCAGCCCCTGACGCACGAAGCCGGTGCAGAACTCCGCGCCCACGAGCGTGAGCAGCACCGGGTGCTTGAAGACGTTCTCCACGATGTAGCTGAAGGTCACGGGCGAGTGGTCGCCGTCGGAGGCGTCGCCGGTGGCGAAGCTCGAGTGGCCCGTGTCCTCGGGGTGGTCGCGCACCACGAAGAAGGAGATGACGAACATGATGCCCATCGCGATCGAGGGCGCGAGGAACACGAAGTACCAGGGGATGGCGTCGTGCTTGAGGATGAAGCCCGAGACGCCGAACGCGAGCAGGTACCCCAGGGAGATCATGATCCCGAAGACGCCGCCGAACACGCCGCGCTCGTTGACGTGGAACCAGGGCGCGTTGACCTTCACCATCGACATGGCCCCGAAGCTCTGGAAGAACATGTTGCAGCTGTAGAGCAGGCTCATGCCCACCAGCAGCTTGGTGGTCCACGCCCCCAGGAACAGCATGCCGATGCTGAAGTTGAAGAGCGCGCCACCGGCCGCGCCCAGCAGGATGGACTTGCGCCCGCCGATCCGCTCGGCGATGAGCGGCCCATTCACCAGCTCGCTGATGGCGTAGGTCCAGAAGCCGCAGAGGCCGATGAGGCCGAACTCGGTCTGGCTGCCGTGGAAGAAGTCGTGCTCGACCTTGTCCTTCACGACGTTGAGGTTGTAACGACCCATGTAGAAGGTCGCGTAGGTCAACCCCAGGGTGAACCAGTTCGCGAAGCGGCGAAGGCGGAACGCTCTGCTGTGGTTCGGCCGGTCCAGCATTCGCCCTCCTGCGGGTTCGCGACCTTACGGACGTGCCGCCGCAGGGTCAAGGCAGTCTGAGTCGTGTCAGGGGGTTGCGCTATGAAGCGCCATGCTTTTCACACCCCAGGCGGATGACGCGTTGACCAGGGCGGCGGGCAAGCGGGCGGAGGACGTCATGCACACCCACGCGGCCGAGAGCTCCGGTCCCCAGCGCGTCGACGCCGTTCGCATGGCCGCGCAGGCGCTGGCGCTGCTGCACGCGGGCCACGACGAGGCAGCCATCGGCGTGTACCGCGCGATGGCCATTCGCTATCCCGCGATGGCTGAGCTGTGCGCCGTGCAGATCAAGGCCGTGGATCTGTTCCGAGCGGGCATGCAGGGCTGACCGCTAGGCCTTGGAGCTCTTCAGCTTCGCAGGCGCCTTGTCTTCCCACGCATCTGCCAGCAGCGCCCTGAGCAGCGCCGAGTCGGCGCTCTTGAGCGTCACCTGCACGCCCGCGAGCTTCTTGCCCCACCACAGCTCCTCCACCGCGTGACCCGCGAGGCTCGCCGCAGAGCTGGCCTCGTCGGCGCCCAGCATCACGTTGGCGTGGGCGGGGTCGGGCAGGGTGCAGAAGATCTTCCCCTTCACGCGAAACGAGGGGAAGCCGTGGTGGTCCTTGTCCTCGACGCCGGGAAGCGCGAGCGCCAGCTTGCGGACCTGTGTCGCGGTGGCCATGTGAACCTCAGTGCGCGTTGCTCGGCGTGCCTGCGCTCTGGGCCACCCGGAGCGGTTGGAGCATCGAGAGCCGAGCCCGATCGACGCCGGTGCCGCTCTCGGGAATCGCCAATCCCGATGCGGTCCACTCGGGCACGAACACGATGGCATCGGCCGCGGCGTTGTAGCCGAGCTGCACCAGGAGCTCCGGCTCGAAGCGTCGACACTGCTTGGCGCAGCAGAAGAACGCCTCGCGCACGCGGTAGAGCCCTTCGCCGGGGAGCGGCTCGAGCCCGCTGGCATCAGAAGGCGAGGGCAGGGTCTGGCCGCGCTCCGAGAACTGCGCGCGGTTCAGCTTCCACGACTGCGGCAGGTACAGCCCCGGTCCGGGCTCGCCATGGTTGTGGAAGTAGACCAGCCGGCCCGCGGGGATGCCCGCGAGCTCGCGATTCGTGCGGTACAGCCCGCAGGGAGGCAGCTCAGCCATGCGCGGATCTTAACCGGTTGGGTTTGATGGACGGAGGATTCTCGGAGATTCCTTGTCGCCGGTACATCGTGTACACCCCGAACGCATCCGGCGGGGCGCTCTGCAGCTTCTGCGACTGCGTGGCCGGGCAGTGGTCGAACTGCGGCACGCTGCCGGGGTGCTGCTGAGCTCGGCTTCCCGCGACGGGCTTCGAGTGACCCAACGAGGGCAGCAAGGGGGCGGATGGCGGAACTTGCCATCACGCGGATGAGGGGTGTCCGATTCACTCAGGTTGACCCAACCGGTTGTGGTCCCTGCGCAGCGATGACCGCGTACGAGCTGGGCCGTGACCACGAGCTGCTGCGCGAGGCGACCAAAGAGCCTGATGGGGTGACTCGAGCGCCTGTGGTTGAGTCGAAAAGTATATTCATCAAGATATGCCGGAAGGTGATGCGGCCGCGCGGCGCCTTGGTGCACACCGAGAAGCAACCGCATGACCAGGGCGGGCACCCGCACGCGCCATCGCACGCGGTCCCCACGCCACCCAAGCCGACCTCCATCCCCCAGAGCATGCCTTCCAGCTCGTCGTCCAGACGCACCCGCGTCCCCGTATCCAGCTGGCATCCCGCGGGGTCAGCTCTCCAGTGCCGCGAATATCGAACCCCGAGCTCGGGATATCCGCCCCGATATTCCGAAGGCGGCACGCCATCCTCGACACGTCACGACGCCAAACCCACGGGGTCAAGATCCGACCTCTCGGCATCACGGGTTGACCTCGAAGGATCGGGCTCGGCTTTCTTCAGGGTCGGAGGTCGACTTCTGGATTCATCACCTGCAAGCCAGTGGACGACTTTGAAATATCGAGTTCAATTGCCATCTCAATATTCAAGTACAAATTGCACCCGCGCCGGTCCGCGGCGAACCTCGCGCCTCCACGATGGGGGTGCACATGTCGAAGACGAATGAGGTGAAGCAGGGCAAGAAGCGCGGACCGCAGGTCGTTGCGGGTCCGAAGAACGAGGTCGTGAACCGCGTCGGCTCGACGGCCGGACGCGACACGTCGCCCTCGACCGCGGCGGGCATGGCGCTGGTCGCGCGCCTCCAGTTCACCGAGCAGGAGTGCGAGGCCGCGGTGTCGGCGCGCGACGTCCCCGAGGCCGTCCGCAACGGCCTTGCCCGGGTGTCCATCCCGGACATCTCCGAGGCCTACTCCCCGGAGGAGGTCGACGCGCTGACCGCCGCCGACTCCGGCCTTCGCCTCAAGCAGGCCCAGGTGGACGCGCTCCCCGGCTGTGCCTCCCGGGTGGCGCTGGCCGCGTCGGTCATCGCCAAGCTCACCGCGTTGGCCCAGGTGGTGGAGCACGCCGCGCGCAAGGACGCAGACCTGCTCGACGCCATCAGCCACGTGGTCGTGCCGCAGCTCACCGCCCAGAGCGCCGTGGACGACACCGTCGCCGCGCGCCATGAGCCGCTCCTCGCGTACTGGAAGCGCCGCTTCCCGGGCGGCCCGAAGGGACCGCGCACGCCCAAGACCAGCCCGGTGACGCCGAGCGTGAAGGCTTAGAGGTCCGCGACGCCCCATCCCCAACCCTTCTCCCCAAGGGGACGCTTCGCAGCCCGGCTCACGCGGGGAAGGGGGCTCAGTGGTGTGCGTTCGCTCGCGGGCCGCGAGCAACAAGGGTGTGCGCGACAATCCTCGGTCCATGTTTCATCGAGCCAGCGCGAACCCGTTGCCGCTCGTGCGCCCGCCGTGCGACCGTTCGTGACCATGCGTCGCCTCGCAACCGTGCTCGCGCTCGTGGCGGGCTGCACCAGTCCCGACGGGCCGGCGCCGACCACCGCGCAGCTCCGCGGCGTGCTCGAGGCCCCAGCCGACGCCCAGCCCGGCGACGCGTTCGTCTTCCTCTACGACGCTGCCAATCCGCCGCTGCCCACGGGCAATGGCCATCCTGCTTCGCTCTCGGCCGTGCCCCAGCCGCGCGGGTTCGACGGCTCGCCGCCCAACGCCGACTACCTCTTCGCCGCGGTGGATCCGGGCAAGTACCTGGTGCGCGGCATCGTCGACGCTCGGCACGTCTTCGACCCCTACGTGGACGTGCTCGCGCAGCCCTTCGCCGATGACGCCGATCTCGGACCACAGCCCATCGAGCTCCAGGCCGGTGACGCGAAGCGCAGCGATCTCGCGGGCGGCCTCATCACCGCGCAAGACCCGCCCATGTTCACCGTGGACGCGCCGCAGAACGGCGTGTCACTCCAGGCGAACACCACCAACATCACGCTCATGCACGTGAAGATCGATCCCTTGCCGTTCGGGCGCTCCACCGCGTTCCTCTACGGCACCGCCGATGCCGACCACGACGGCAAGCTCGACGACCTGAACGGCGACGGCGTCCCCGACCCGTACCCGGAGGTGCTGCTCCAGCGCATCCCCGACCCGAATGACGGCCCCGAGTTCAAGTGGCCCGACGGCGGAAACTTAACCATCGTGTTACCTTCGGCCTCGATCCAGTTGGACCCGAACGTCGTGCTCGTCGACGGCGGGCTGACGCCGGTGACTGGGATGTACGTGGTGATCCCGCCGACGGCCGTCGTCGCCGAAGGGCTCGATGCCACCGGCAAGCCCAAGACCCGCCGGCTGCCCTCGCTGCCGGTGGGCCAGTACGCCATCACCATCATCCAGGCCAACGGCCAGTACTGGCAGGTGCCCAATGGCCTCGGGCCGGGCGGGCTCTTCGCGGCGAACCACGGCGGGCCGTACGACTCGCAGGTGGCTCGCATCAGCGTGGTGCCTGCGCCATGATCCAGCCCATGCGCTTCATCGTCATGGCCGCGCTGCTCGTGGGCTGCACGCGGCCGACCGCCGCGCCGAACGAGCTCCCGCGCGTGCAGCTCGCGATCCAGAAGGCCAAGCTCGATCCCAAGCGTGTGCGCGTGTTCCAGCTCGCGTCGAATCAGGTGCTGCTGGGCGAGGCGCTCGCGCCGACGCTCGCCGAGAGCGACGCCGCACCCAATTACCGAGTGGTGTCGTTCGAAGGCGACGCTGCGAATGAGGTGCTTGCGCGGGCGTCATGGGCCGCGCGCGTGGATGCGTCGACGCTGCTCGCGGTCGAGGACGGAAGGCTCGTGCTCCATCGCGGGAACGCCGCGCGCACACTTCTCGAGAACGCGGCGCCGGACTTCGCCATCGATCCCTCGGGCAAGTGGATCGCGGCCGTGACTCGCAAGCCCGAGCTCAAGCTGGACACGGATCTCGTCATGCTGCCCGTCGAAGGCGGCCCGACGCGCGTGCTCGCCGCGTTTCCAGGCTCGTCGGAGAGCCGGCCGATCTTCACGCCCGACAACCGCGCGGTGATCTTCGTGTCCGGAAAGAGCGGCCTGGCGTCGCTCTGGCGCGTGGAGCTCGCGAGCGGCGTGACCACCCAGCTCACCAACATCGGAATGCGCGGCGGTCACGGCATTCCCGTGGGCTTCGTGCCGCCGCCGAGCGAGATGGCACTCGCGCAGTGGGACGGTGAGACGTTGCTGTACGTCGCGAGCGGCCAGACGATCCGCGTCGACACGCGAGGCGCCCGATGAAGTGGCTCCTCGCGATCGCGTTGACGCTCGTGCCGGCGCTGGCGTCGGCGCAGGTGCTGTTCCGCATGCCCGTGTCCGATTGCCAGGACTGCGCACACGCCGGCCTCTATCCCACGGCCTACAAGGACCTCGACGCGAACACGGGCACCTTCGAGGACTGGAGCTGCGGTCAGCTCAGCTACGACGGCCACGAGGGCACGGACATCGCCATCGGTGGCTGGGCCAACATGGACAACGGCAGCATGCAGGTCGTCGCCGGCGCGGACGGCACCGTCGTCTACACCCACGACGGCGAGAACGACCGCTGCGGCGACGGCGTCAACGGCATGTGCGGCAACGAGCCGTGCGAAGGGCCGTCGGGTCACTGCGGCAACGGCGACTCCAACTCCGTCGCCATCATGCACAGCGACGGCAAGGTCTCCACGTACCTGCACTTCAAGACCGGCACCGTCGCCGTGAGCGTGGGCGACACGGTGACATGTGGCCAGCTGCTCGGCTACGTGGGTTCCTCGGGTTGGTCGACGGGACCGCACTGCCACTTCGAGGTCGACCTCGGCGGCTCGTACTTGAGCAACCCCGATGATCCGTTCGCGTCGAGCTGCGGCGCGGGCGGCACGCTCACCTACTGGGTCGATCAGGGCGCGTACCAGGACCTGCCCGGCTCGGTGTGCCAGGGCCAGACCAACAGCACGAGCACGTCGACTTCGACTTCGACGTCGACATCGACATCGACATCGACATCGACCTCCACGTCGACGGGAAGCAGCGGCACGACGGGCTCGGGCACCACCACCGGCTCCACGACGGGCACGACGACGACCGGCGGCTCTGGCGACGTGGCCATCGTGCTCAGCCAGACCATCGCCGACGGCACCGTGTTCATGCCGGGCGTGTCGATCACCCAGAGCTGGGTGCTCCTCAATGACGGCGACACGCGCTGGGACGCGGCGGGCGGCTACAAGCTGGTGTTTGTCTCCGGCGATTCGCTGGGCACACCCACCGAGCTCGACTACGCCTCGAGCGAATCGACCGACCCGGGCCGCGACAAGGCCTGGGGCCTCACCATCACGCTTCCGCAGGCCTCGGCCAGCTACAACCAGCTCTGGCAGATGCAGCACAACGGCACGCCCTTCGGGCCGCAGCTCAGCTTCAGCGTGATCGTGCAGCCCGCGACCGACGCCGACGGCGATGGCCACGCCTCCATCGCCACCGGCGGCGACGACTGCGACGACAACGATCCCACCGTCTTCCCTGGCAACCCCGAGATCTGCGACGGCAAGGACAACAACTGCAACGGCCAGGTCGACGAGAACCTCTCGCACAACTGCACCAACGCCTGTGGCCACTCGGGGGTCGAGGTCTGCACCGTCGACGCGAACGGCAACCCGGGCTACTCCGCGTGCGAGACGAGCGAGTCGACGCCGGAGATCTGCAACGGCCTCGACGACGACTGCAACGGCCGCGTCGACGACGGTGCGCCGTGCCCCACGGGCGAGACTTGCCGTGCCGGCAGTTGCCAGCCCATCGACTTCGGCAGCACTGGCTCGACGTCGGGCAGCACCACGGGAACCGCGGGCGCGTCGAGCGGCTCGAGCGGCGGCACCACCAGCGGCGATACCCAGGCCAAGCCCGCGGGCTGCGGCTGCGGCACCGGCTGGGACGGCGCGGGCGCGCTCTTCGGTCTGCTCGCGTTCCTGGGACGCAAGAAGCGAAGTTGACGAATCGGTTAATGCTGCTTTGGCACGCCGATGCGGGCCA
The DNA here is from genome assembly GCA_018266075.1 of Deltaproteobacteria bacterium. Classification (GTDB taxonomy): domain Bacteria; phylum Myxococcota; class Myxococcia; order Myxococcales; family SZAS-1; genus SZAS-1. The sequence goes on from JAFEBB010000104.1 coordinate 12,111, forward strand.
GCTTTCGCGCGAGCAGGAAGTACGCCTCCATCGGCGCGCCTTCGTCGACGAGCGGATCGAGGAACAGCTGCCGCAGCTCGGGCTTGGCGATCTTGCCGGCGAGCATCGCGTAGTAGAGCCGGTCGCCGAGCATGGTGCCCAGCGCGCGCGTGACGGTGTTGGCGATTTGCGCGCTCGGCTCGCGAAACAGCCGCGCGACGCCACTTCGCTCGCCGCGCTCGAACGCCCGATGCGCGAGCACCTGCTCGGCGACTCTTCGCAACGCGAGGCTGTCGGCGCGAAGGCGCTGCTTCCACGCGCGATCATGGGCGGTCTTGCGCCGGTCATTCACCACCTTGCTGCCGAAGAAGGCGAGGGCGTCTTCAAGGCAGCGCAGGTAGAACGCGTCCACGCGGCTGCGGCGGGCGAGCAGGGCGTCTCCGGCGCAGAAGTGCCGCACGACCCGGGTCGCCTCCTCGGCCGCGTGATTCACCGAGAGGTTCGCCAGGTACACCACGTGCGCGCGCGGCAGGTAGTAGCTCTCGCGTGAGAGCACCTCGCGCTTCACCGCGGCGATCTCGCGCTTGCTGTAGCCCCGTCGCGGCAGCGCCGGCAAGAACGAGAGGTCGCCGGCCGCATGCACCTCGACGGAGTCCAACGCCTCTTCGGCGTCGAGGCCGACGAAGCGCGCTACCAGCTGGGCCATCTCCTTGAAGCGCGGCTCGGGACTCGGCTCGACCGACTCGCCGTCGAAGTCGCCCTCGAGCCAATCGAGGTAGCTGCGCTGACACAGGATCGGCGAGGTGTTGATGAGGCAGAACTCGCCCTCGCGCACGCGCACCGCTTCCACGCGCTGCTCCAGACCGCGGTCCGCGAGCTGCCAGTAGAGCGCCTCGCAGTTCTGGTACACGACGAGCGACCTCGGCGGCGCGCGGCCCTCGGCGCGCTCGAGCTCGTCCACGCGCGCGGGCAGGTGCGGCGGCGCGACGTGCAATTGCCCCGCGAGCACCAACACGCGCGGCTTGGGATTCTGTCCGAGCGCCTGGTGGATGCGCAGCGCCGCGTACTCGTCGCGCCGGCGCAGCGCGTTCGCGCCGAAGCCGCCGTGATCCAGCGCGAGCACCGGCAACTTCAAACGCCGCGCGAGCTCGAGCAGCGGCCGGAAGTTGGGCCACACGTCGAAGGCCTGGTGCTCCACGTAGCGGATGCCGTGCAGCAGGCCCGCGTCGTCGAGCTCGCCGCGCAGGTACGCATCGAGCGCGGCCTGGTAGCGCCCGTCCACGAACTCCAGGCCGAGCACCAGCGGCCGATCAATCTCCGCGGCGTGGAACGCCAGCTTGTAGAACGCGCGCTGGGCGACTTTGAGCGTGTGGTAGTCGCCCACGTACGCCACGTCGGCGCGCTCGAGCGCCTCGAGCACCTCGTCGTAGCGGGCCACGCGCTGAAATCGCCGCACGCGCCGCAGGTACGCGCGCTCGTACGCGGGAAAGTCGGCCGGATACCCGGCGACGGTCATGCGGATGAGCTGCTGCTGGCGCCGGTAGAGCTCGCGGCGAAGGGTCACCAGCTCGCGCCGGGGCGTCGACGGCATCGCGTCGGGCTAGCCCTGCGCCATCGCCGCGGCGGCCAGGTTGGCCACGGCCTCGAAGAAGGTCGTCTCCGGCGCGGCCAGGTCGCGGGTGTCGGTCGCGTCGACGTACAGCGCGCCCAGCACCTCTTCGCCCTTGAGCAGCGGCGCGCACAGCACGGTCGCCACGCCGCCGGCCTGCTTGGAGAAGCGCGGGTCCGTTCGCGCGTCGCGCAGCACCAGCGGCTGGCGCAGCTCGCACGCCCGCTGGATGACGGCCGACAAGGGCGCGATGGCGTCCTCGGGCCGCTTCGACTCGTGGAAGAGCACCTTGCCCGGCTGGCCCGTCTGCCAGCGCACCAGCACCAGGCGATTCGCGGGAAGCAGCTGTGGTTCGCCCTTCACCAACTCGCCCAGGAGCGCGCCCATGGCGTTGAGCGGGCTGGGGTCGGTGAGCCGCCGCGCGAGCCGCGCGAGCATGCCCACGCGCGCGTCACCCTTGGGCGCCAAGGAGATCTCGTGGACGATGGGCGCGCCCACGATCACCTTGAAGCCCGAGTTGCCCACCTGCACCAGGTCGCCGACTTGAAGCCGCTGCGAGCTCGAGCGCACCCCGTTCACGAGCACGCCGTTGCGGCTGCCGAGGTCGCGAACCAGAAGGCCCTGGGCGTCGCGCAGGAAGAGCGCGTGGCGCCGCGAGCACTGGGGATCGTCGAGCACCAGGTGGCAGTCGGGCTGGCGGCCCATCACGAACTCGCCCTCGGGGAGCTCGATCTTGCGGCCCGCGAGCGCGCCGTCGCTGTACACCAGCGCGCCCGGCGCACCCGACGCCGACACCTGCGCGGGATCGCCCATCAGCGGCGCGAGATCCGCGCAGAGCTCTTCGTAGCCCTGGTAGCGCCGCCGCGGATCCTTCTCCGTCATGTGCCGCATCAGGCGCACCACGGCTTCCGGCAGGTCCGGCCGGAGATCGCGCGGGTCGGGCAGGGGGCGCTCCACCTGCATCTGGAGCACGGCGCCCGCTTCGCCACTGAACGGCAGCATGCACGTGGCGAGCTGGTAGAGGCTCACGCCCAGCGCGTAGATGTCGGCGCGCAGATCCACCTGCTGGCCCATGGCCTGCTCGGGCGCCATGTACTCCGGCGTGCCCATCACGATGCCGTACTGGGTGAGGCCGCCCGTGCTCTCCACGTGGCGCACGATGCCGAAGTCGCTCACCTTCACCGCGCCGGCGTGCAGCAAGAGGTTCGCGGGCTTCACGTCGCGATGCACGAGGCCACGCTCGGCCGCGGCCGCCAGGCCCTGCGCGCTCTGGTAGAGCAAGCGCGCGAGGTGCGGCACCGCGAGCACCACGCTCTGCTCGATGTACGTGGCGCAGTCGCCGCCTTCGACCAGCTCCATGGTGAAGAAGGGCTGGTTGTTCCAGTTGTCGTACTCGTAGACCTGCAGCACGTGCGGGTGGCGGATCTGCGCCATGGACACCGCTTCGCGCCGGAACCGCTCGCGCGCGCTGGAGCTCGACGCCATCTCCGGCGAGAGCAGCTTCAGCGCCACGTGACGACCGAGGTCCTTGTCGACGACCTCGAACACCTCACCCATCGCACCAGCGCCCAGCTTCTTCACCACCTGATAGCGGCCGATGCTGGTTGGGAGGGGAGTGCTCATGGAGGATCGCGCGAGGGTGCTCCAAAAGGCTAACACAGCGAGCTTGGCTGCCCAGGTGGGACTTCCCAGGAAAAACTTTCCGCGCGCACTGTTCTCGCTCGGCGCCCGTCTGGGCCATCCCGCAAAGGGCGCGGGTGTGCTAGGTGCAGCCCGCTGGGCGTAGGATCGTCTGACGGCCGCTCCGGGGTGGAGCAGGCCGCGGCGCTCCGGGCGGCGGGACCCGGCTCGAGACCAATGGAGTCTTTCATGCGCGTCGCGGCGCGAGTGACGTTGATCCTCCTGGCGGCGGCGCTGGGGCCGGCGTGCAGCTGCGGCAAGACCGTGCCCAAGGTCGTGGCGCATCCCAAAGATCTCGGCGAGGTCTGCGGCACCGACGCGGACTGCGCGAGCACGCTCTGCGCCGCGTCGCCGGGCGCGTCCAACAAGACCTGCCAGCAGCCCTGCGGCAACGGCTGTCCGAGCGGGGAGCGCTGCGTGTCGCTGGGCACCTCGTCGAGCGGCGCGACCGAGTACGCCTGCGAGCACGACCCGGCCAAGCTCTGCTCGGTCTGCGTGGGCGACGCCGACTGCGGCTACCCGGGTGACGCGTGCCTGGGCGATCCCTCGGGCACGGCGAGCTGCGGCCAGGACTGCTCCGGCGACGGCAAGTGCCCCCAGGGCTACACCTGCGAGTCGGCCACGCACCAGGGCGGAGGCAACGCCGGGCGGCAGTGCGTGCCCAACTCCGGCACCTGCGCCTGCACCGAGGCCAGCCGTGGCCAGACGCGCCCCTGCGAGCACACCAACAACTACGGAACGTGTTCGGGCGTGGAGCTCTGCGACCCGGCCCAGGGCTGGGGCGGCTGCGACGCGCTGGTGCCCGCGCTCGAGGTCTGCGACGGCGTCGACAACGACTGCAACGGCAAGGTCGACGACGGCCTGGGCACCAGCACCTGCGGCCAGGGCAACTGCCAGGTGACGGTGGACAACTGCAAGGACGGCCACACCCAGACTTGCCAGCCGGACATGACCAAGGCCACCACCGAGGTCTGCAACGGCAAGGACGACGACTGCGACGGCATCGTCGACAACGGCTTCGATCTCTCGACCGACGTGAACAACTGCGGCGCCTGCGGCCGCGCCTGCCCCAGCCAGAACGGCACGCCCACCTGCTCGAACGGGTTCTGCTCGCTGACGTGTGACACGGGCTACGACGACTGCAACCACAGCATCAACGACGGCTGCGAGGTGAACCTCTCGGGCGACGTGAACAACTGCGGCGTCTGCGGCAACCGCTGCGCCTTCGCGGGCGGCGTGCCCGGCTGCGACGCGGGCTCGTGCGTGCTCTCCGCCTGCGAGAGCGGCTCCTACGACATCGACGGCAACCCCGCGAACGGCTGCGAGTACGCGTGCACGTTCCTCTCCGACAGCGACCTGCCCGACATCACCAGCTTCCCGGACGGTGGCCTGGGCTTCACGGACTCGAACTGCGACGGCCTCGACGGCCAGATCGACGGCGGCGTCTTCGTGGCCTCCAACGGCAACGACTCGAACCCGGGCACGATGACCCAGCCCTTCCGCACCATCCAGAAGGGCATCGACACCGCGTTCTCCGCGGGCCTGGCGAACGTGTACGTGGCCTCGGGCTCGTACGTGGGCCAGGTGAACCTGCGCGACGGCGTGGGGATCTTCGGCGGCTACGTGCAGCAGCCCGGCGTCTGGGGCCGCTCGCTCACCGTGGCCACGACCTTGTCCGGCGCGAACCCCGTGCTGGTGGGCACCGACGTGCACGACGTGACCGTGCAGCTCTTCACCATCCAGGGCTCGCCGGCCGTGGGCGCGTCGCAGAGCTCCATCGCGGTGCAGTTCACGGACAGCGTGAACGTGGTGATGGACAACGTCCAGGTGCAGGGCAACGACGGCGCCGCGGGCGCGGACGGCTACAACGGCAGCCGCGGCGCGGACGGCAGCCCCGGCTCCGACGGCCAGCCTGGCTTCGAGCAGTCGAGCGGCTTCTGCTCCGGCGGCGGCGGACGAAGCCAGCCCCAGGGCGGCCCGGGCGGCACGAACCTCTCCTGCCAGGACGCCAACGGCGGCAAGGGCGGCAACGCGGCGCACGACAGCAACACCGGCGCCACCGGCAACTACTCTGCGGCCGGCGCGGCGCCGGGCGCGGGACGTCCCACGGGCCAGGGTGACTCGGTGCCGCCGGCGCAGTACTGCGGCTCCGACGGCTGGACTGTGTACCCCTCCGACGGCGCTGCCGGCGCGTCGCTCGGCAACTTCTCCGTGACCAACTACACGCCCGCGGACGGCTCCGACGGCGCCGACGGTTCGGACGGCATCGGTGGCGGCGGCGGCGGCGGTGGCGGCGGCGGCACCTCGAACTGCGACTCCTGGGGCTCGGGCGCAGGCGGCGGCGGCGCCGGTGGCTGCGGCGGAACCAAGGGCACGCACGGCGGCGGCGGCGGCGCGTCGATCGCCATCTGGCTCTCGAACACCAACCTCGAGCTGCTCAGCTGCGACGTCACCGCGGGCAACGGCGGTCCGGGCGGCCGCGGCGGCGCGGGTGGCGGCGGCGGCGCGGGCGCGGTGGGCGGCAAGGGCACGTACTCGTCGAACAACGCCGCGGGCCAGCCCTATCCGCCGGGCAGCAACGACGGCGAGCAGGACGACGGCAGCGTGGGCGGCAACGGCGGCCACGGCAGCGACGGCGCGCGCGGCGGTCACGCGGGCGGCGGCGGCGGCGGTCCGTCGTTCGCGGTGCTGCGGCTCAACGGCGCGTCCGTCGACAACCAGGGCAGCTCGCTCGTGCCCGGGACTGCGGGCGCGGGCGGCTCGAGCAACGCGGGCGTGTCGAGCCTCAACGGCGCGGGCGGCATGGCGCAGGGGCTCTACCCGTAGGGCGACTTCGCCTTTCGCTCGGGCGACTTCGCCTTTCGCCCGGGCGACTTCGATGGACGCCTGGGCGACCTCGTCTTTGGCCTGGGCGTGTTCGATGGACGCCAGGGCGACATCGCCTTTCGCCCGGGCGACATCGCCTTTCGCCTGGGAGACATCGCCTTTCGCCCGGGCGACATCGCC
>JAFEBB010000105.1 GCA_018266075.1 Deltaproteobacteria bacterium
GCACCAACGGGATGAGCACCAACGGGATGAGCACCAACGGGATGAGCACCAACGGCATGAGCACCAACGGCATGAGCACCAACGGGGCTCAGGCGTCGGGGCAGGTGGCTCACCACGGCTCGACCGCTGTGCACTCCCGGCGTGTCACCGCTCGGAATGGCCAACTGGTTCGACGCTGAGGGTTACCTCGCTCGGGCGGCTGGTGATCGCGTCGGCCATCGTCGGGAGTGGTGCCTTGCTGCTCGGTGCCACCCACGTTGAGGTTCGCCCGGGTTTCGTGATCGACGCGCTCGACGACGAGGGCAAGCCTGTCGTGCTCCGGGTGGAGTCCATCGCCGCCGACCCGCGCGACGCCGCAGGCGAGGTTCATCTCTACGGACTCTCGCTTCAACGTGGCCAGGCCTGGGTTCCCTACTGCGCGCCCGACATCGACGGACGACGAGCGGCCATTCCTGTCGGCGGAGCGTGGGCCGCGAGTGGAGAGCCCATCGATGCAGGCGCCGACGCCTTGACCTTCGCGTGCACCAGCGGAGCGATCGGCAAGTGCCTTCGCCTCGGGTATGCGCCGTGGCGCAAGGTGGATGGCGGGCCTTCTCTGGCTCGCCTCCATTCAGCGTGCGTTCGCATGATTCGCGCTGACTACTGCGGCGACGGGAAGAGCCACACCGTCGACGGGACCGTCATCGATATCGCCGACGTCCGGAACATCCAGAAGCTCGAGCCATCCAACGCGGGCGCCGAGGTTCTCGAAGCGGGTTGGTCCGAGAATGGCGCGACCTACCTCGACGTGCCGCGGTTGAACGATGACGTCGCGGCCATCGTGCGTGAGTGTCCGAAGAAGCTGGCGCATCGGAGCTCGCTCGACGCCAAGCTCGCTCCGGATGCCGTCGTTCAGCGCTTCCCGGAGACGCTCCTCGTGGACATGCGCGCCCGGAAGACGTCGCCCGGTTCTCTCAGCAGCCCACCCGCACGACCCGTGGAATCTTCGCCCGGGGCGAGGTAGTCGTATGAGCGAGGGGTAGCAAGTCATGAACTCTGAAGCCGCGCCGGCGAGGGCCGTCTCGCCGGATGACCACCTGGTCTTCACGCCCACGATCGAAGAGCTCTTCGTTCGCCTCCTCGGCGCACAGCTCACGCCGGACATTCGCCGCGAGCTTCGGGAAGTGGGCCTGGACATCGACGCGAAGTTGCTCCCCGCGTACCCGGTGCGCGTCCTCGACGCGGCCATGGACGTGGTCGTGCGCCGGGTGTTCTCGCATCTGCCGCGAGAGGTCGCCTTCGCCAAGCTCGGCGAGATGCAGCTCGATGCCTTCGCGCAGACGCTGCTCGGCCGCGCGGCGTTTCAGTTCATGCGGCTCCTCTCGGTGGAGCGCTTCCTCGATCGCCTCACCCGTGGCTGGCGCAACGCCAACAACTTCATGGAGGCGCGGGTCACTCGCGTGGAGCCCGACGTCTTCGACGTCTGGGTCAACGACGTGGGCCAGTATCCCGAAGTCATCGGCGCCATCATGCGTCGTGCGCTCGAGCGACTGGGCAACGAAGTCCAGGTGAGCGTGGCCTCGACGAAGGGGCTGGAGTGCACCTATCGGCTCAAGGTGACCAAGCGTTCGAAGTAGGCCTTCGCTCGACTCAGGCAACCGTTCGGGTTCGGTTCGACGAGGCAGCGGGCGGCTGAGCCGAGGGGCTCAAAGCGGGTCGTTCCACCAGCGGATGTACCGGGGAGCCATGCGCAAGCGGGATTTGACGAACGTCCCAACGGACGTTCTGTGGCCGCTCGAGGTGAGGCAGGCCGAACGAGGTCCTGTCCTGATCGCCGACGCAACCGGTTGACGACATTCGCCGATAATGTGGGATAAGCCCCAAGAAGAAGCGGAATCGGTCAGAATTGACCGGGTATTTTGGCGATCTGTAGAGTGCGCGCTCCGCTTCGGTGCGGCCGTCTGGCCGGGCGAGCTCGCCCGAAAGGTGAGGGTCATGCGTTTTTCGAACTTCCGCTGGCAGGTGCTCGGCCTGGTGGCCGCGGTGGCCACTGTCCAAGGCTGCTCCTGCCACGTGAGCAAGATCAGCCAGGCCAAGGGCGATCCGCTCTTCGTGAACACGCGCGGGGATACGGCCATCAGCATCGTCGATGACTCGGGCAAGGCGGCGCCCACCGGCGGTAAGACGGCGACCGTCGACTTCGGCGCCACCCTGGTGAACCAGGACCAGCCCAACCAGAAGACGCTCTTCATCACCAACAACGGCGTCGCCAGCGTCGAGATCCAGGCGCTGAAGAAGGTCGACCCGTTCGACAGCGACGACTTCAAGGTCCCGACCTCGGACCAGGTGAAGCAGGCCATCGGCCCCGGCCAGACCGGCTCCATCATCGTCAGCTTCGTGCCCACCGCGGCGGGCGACTTTGCCAGCGACTTCACCCTCCAGACCGACGCCGACGACCCGACCTCGAGCAAGCCGCTCACCGTGCACTTGAAGGGCTCGGGCGTCTCCAACGGCTGCGTGCTCGCGCCGGCCGACAAGCTCGACTTCGGCAACGTGCGCGTGAACAGCTCGGAGACCAAGACGCTGGTCGTCCAGAACACCACGCCCATCGATTACACCTTCACCTTCAACGGCATCACCGGACCGGACGCGGCGCTCTTCACCACCTCGCTCGCTCTCGGCGACGTGACCATCCACGCGCACGACTCGCTCTCGATTCCGGTCACGTACACCGCGAACCACAAGGACGTGGCCGCCGCGGAGCTGACGTTCACCTCGCCCGCGGACATGTGCGCGCCCGAGCCGTTCGACCTCCGCGCCACCGGCGTGGACTCGCTCATCACCGCCACGCCGGATCCGCTCGACTTCGGCTTCGTGGACCCGGGCGTGACCTGGGGCTCGGTGAAGCAGAACGTGACCCTCACCAACATCGGCAACGACCAGCTCACGCTGAACACGGCGATGGTCTGCGACGGCACCTGGGGCGGCAGCTACAACGCGGGCTGCACGGTCTCCTCGGAGTTCGACGCCGATCCCACGGGCGGGCACAACATCCCCACGGACGTGGGCAGCATCACCCTTGGCGCCGGCCAGTCGAAGCAAGTGACGCTCTACTTCAAGCCCGCGCGCCTCCACAGCGCCACCGCGTACATGCAGTACAAGATCGGCGGCGTCGAGGCTCAGAGCGACTTCGGCTTCAACTTGAAGGGCGTCGGCGGCGGCCCGAAGATCTCCGTGAGCCCCACCCACGTGGACTACGGCGTGGTCGCGCTCGGCGCGCCCCAGTCGCACAACATCACCATCACCAACATCGGCTCGAGCCCCGCGGGCCAGGCCGGCTCGGCGCTCGACATCGATCACGTGAAGACCAAGATCGTCCCCGGCACGGGCACCCAGGACGGCGAGTTCACCGTCGTGCCCGCGCTGACCGCGGACATCCTCCTCGGCGCCACCCAGCGCTACCCGCTGGCGGTGCAGTTCAACCCCAATGGCGCCGGCGCCAAGACGGCCACCCTGCAGATCTTCTCGAACGACCCGGTGAACGGCGAGGTCGACGTGCCGCTCCAGGCCGACGGCGAGAACCTGCCGCCGTGCACGTACACCGTCTCGCCGGACACGCTGAACTTCGGCAACGTGGGCGCAGGCCGAAACCGCATCCTCAGCTTCAAGATCACCAACACGGGCGCCACGGACTGCCTGCTCTCCAACCTCGACCTCGGCGGCGACACGTCGAGCCCGCCGTTCTCGCTGCCCAACGGCCCCATCGCCAGCCAGACGCTCGCCGCGGGAAGCTCGCTCGACGTGCCCGTGAAGTTCGCGCCCATCGACACCCACCCGACCGACACGGGCTCGGTGGTCTTCTTCACCTCGAGCACCACCGCGGCGCAGGCCACGGTGACGCTCTCGGGCGGCTCGGCGCAGGGCTGCGTGCTCATCACGCCGGACGATCTGGACTTCGGCGTGGTCCAGCAGGGCTGCGCGTCGAAGGAGCAGACCTTCACCGTCTACAACGTGTGCTCGGCCACCCAGCACCTCACCACCATCGACTTCCTGCCCGACGCGAACAACCGCTGCCCGGACCAGGGCACCAACAGCAGCTGCCCCTTCCGCATCACGGCAGCGCCCACGCTGCCCGCGACGATCCCCGCGGGTGGCTCGGCGGTCTTCAAGATCAAGTACCAGCCGCCGGCCGTGCAGCAGGACGCCGTCTCCGTGGAAGTGCAGACCCAGGAGCTGGCCACGCCGTACGTCGTGACCCTCGAGGGCCGTGGCGACACCACCGCGATCCAGACCGACACCTACCGCCAGGACGCGCAGCCCAAGGTCGACGTGCTGCTCGTGGTCGACGACTCGGGCTCGATGGAGACCAAGCAGCAAGCGCTGGCCACGAACTTCCAGTCGTTCATCCAGTTCGCGGTGAACCAGCAGGTCGACTACCACATCGCCGTGACCACCACGTCCACGGGCGCGGACCCCTCGGTCACCTGCGGCACCACCAACGGCGACCCGAACAACGGCTCGATCGCCGTCTGCGGCACGTTCGCGCCGGATGACTCCAGCCGGCCGCGCGTGCTCACCAACACCACGCCCAACCTGGAGCAGATCTTCGCCCAGAACGTGGCCGTGGGCACCTGGGGCTCGGGCACGGAGATGGGCTTCGAGGGCGCGTACGAGGCGCTCTCGCCGCCGAACATCACCGGCGCCAACGCCAACTTCCTGCGCGACGACGCCAACCTCGCCATCGTGGCGGTGTCCGACGCGAGCGACCAGTCGCCGCAGCCGTACGACTTCTACAAGAACTTCTTCCTGAACATTAAGGGCTTCTCGCGGCAGAACGCGTTCTCGTTCTCGGCGGTGTCGTCGACCACGGACACGCCGCCGCCCACCAGCTGGGGCTGCGACTACGACGGCACCAACGCGGTGCCGAACCCGTACCAGCAGATGGCGCAGGACACGAACGGCATCTTCCAGGAGATCTGCACCGACGACTGGGCCACCAGCCTCCGCCAGCTCGGCCAGAGCGCGTTCGGCTACCGCACCACCTTCTTCCTCTCCGAGACGCCGGACACGAGCTACCCGATCACCGTCGCTGTCGACGGCGTGGATCTCCCGGCCGTTGGCGCGAACGGCGCGCAGCATTGGTTCCCGCCGACGGGAAGTCAGAACGCGATCACCTTCGCGCCGCTGTCGGTGCCCGAGCCGGGCTCCACGCTGACCATCACCTACCACGTGCTCTGCTATCCCCCGTGACGTTCCGCGCGCGCCTCCGGGGCGCAGCGGCCGTGAGCACCGGTCGCTGCGAGGGACGGGCGCGGCACTTTGACGACCCACGCGGCGGCCGGGCCGGCGCCGCGCACGCACCATCGTGAGCCTGCAACCCATGACCCGACTGCACGCGTTCCTCGCCGCGCTGGCCGTGGTGTGCCTGGCAACACCCGCGGGCGCCGTCACCATCAACTACCAGCTGCAGCCCGCCGTCGCGGAGGCGTACCAGCCGCTCTCGGGCGGCACGCGGGTGAACTTCCCGCCGCAGACGACCACCGGCTCGTACCTCGCGCAGGTGCCCATGCCGCTGGGCTACGGCTTTCGCTGGTACGGCAACCCGGTCTCCACGGTCTACGTGGACCAGAACGGCTTCCTGAGCTTCACCACCCAGGCGGGCTCGGTGTGCACGGGCTCGTTCGGCGAGGACTGCAGCTTCTCCACCAACCTGCCCATCCCTACCTCGTCGACGTTCTACCCCATCGACTCGCTCTACCTCTGGTGGGGCCCCACGGTGCCGGACACGGGCTCGGTGACCTACGGCCTGGAGAACATCGGCGGGATCCAGGTCTTCACCATCGACTTCCACAACATGCAGGAGGGTGACTTCTTCGGCTCCTTCGGCGTGACCATGTCGTACAAGGTCCGGCTGTTCCCGGGCGGCTCGAAGATCGAGGTGGTGTACGGCCCGTTCGTGGGCAACAGCTTCGGCGAGGACCTGTACACGGTCGGCCTCCAGAACGGCGGCACCCCGCAGCAGCTCTACACCGTGGGCCTGCCCTGCGCGGGGCAGAACGCCAACTTCATCCAGTGCGGCGACTCGGACTTCCCCACCAACACGCGGCTCACCTACGTCTGGGCCGACAAGCCAGACCTCGAGTGGACCGCGGGCCAGGTGGCGAGCGCCAACGCGGGCGCCAACGTGGGCGATCCGGTGACCGTGAGCGTGACCGGCACCGTGTTCAACGACGGCACCCAGGACGCCGGCGCCTTCGACACGCAGCTCTACTTCGGAACCACGCCGGATCTCTCGGACGGCGGCGTGCTGCTCGATACGCAGAGCGTGTCCGCGCTGCTGATGGGCGCGTCGGATGCGGTCACGTTCAACGGCAGCTTCACGCGGCCCGCGACGGGCAAGTACTACCTGGTGCTGGTGGCTGATCCGGGCACGCCGCTCTTGCCCCAGGGAAACATCGACGAGATCGACGAGAGCAACAACACCCGCGCGCTCACGCTCTACATGGGCACCGACCTCGCCGGCACCATCGACGCGCCCAGCGCGGGCGACGTGGGGAGCGCGGTGGGCGTGCAGGTGAGCATCGTGAACCAGGGCGTGGACGCGGTGCCCGCGCCGTTCGACTACAACATCTACATGTCGCCCACGGGCGCGGACGGCGGCTTCTCGACCAGCGCGCTCAAGGTCTCGTCGGGCACGCTGCAGCCCACGGACCTGCCGTTCAACGCCACCATCCCCATCACCATCCCGCAGAACGTGCCGGCCACCGACTTCTTCTTCGTGCTGGAGATCGATCCCACCTCGCAGACCCAGCCGCAGGGCGCGATCACCGAGGCCGACGAGACCAACAACATCATCTTCACCAGCCACAGCACGCACGCGCGCTTGCCTGATCTGGTGATCTCCAAGCTCGAGGCGCACTCCACCGCGTCGCCCAACCCCATCGTCACCAAGGCGTTCTTCGGCGAGGACGTGCTGCTGCGCACCACCGTCACCAACAACGGCGAGGCCACGGCCAACAACTTCGACGTGGGCCTGTTCCTCTCCGGCGGCCTGGGCGCGTCGGTGATCACCACCTTCGACGAGCTGATCACCGACCCCACCTTCCCCACGCTGCCGCCGGGCGCGAGCATCACCTTCGACACCATCGTCACCGTGCCCACCCAGGACACCACCAAGACGCCGCCCGCGAACTGGACCGAGGGCGACTTCTTCTTCGGCGCCATCGCCGACTCGATCTCCGCCATCGGCGAGACCAACGAGGGCAACAACATCGGCAAGGTGGGCCCCATCCACATCCGCGCGCCCGGCCCGGACTTCACCCCGGTGGAGCTCGACGTGCCCCAGCAGGCCGGCGTGGGCGAGGTGGTGCCGGTGTTCCGCGTGATCCGCAACGTGGGCAACCTGGGCAACGACAGCTCGAGCGGCACGCCGTGCCCGTACCGCTACTACCTCTCCGCCAACGCGACGATCACCACCGAGGACATCCCGCTGCAGATCCTGGTGAACGGCCAGCCCCAAACGCAGGGCACGGTGCAGCTCGCCATCGGCGCGGACTCGCGCGCCACGGAGCTGCTGCAGCTGCCCGGCAACATCGCGCCCGGCACGTACCACCTGGGCATCCTGGTGAACCCGGACCTGACCGTCGACGAGATCGACACCACCAACGACGCGCTCGACGGCTCGAGCACCGTGGCCGTGGCCGCGTCGCAGCTCACCATCACCACGGCCGATCTGCCGGACGGCGTGGCGGGCGTTCCGTACAGCGTGCAGCTCGCGGCCAGCGGCGGCGCAAGCCTCACCTGGACGCTCGGCCAGGGCTCGACGCTGCCCACTGGCCTGAGCCTCTCCTCCAGCGGCCTGATCACTGGCACGCCCACGACGGCGGGCACCTCGAGCTTCGTGGCCACGGTGACCTCGGGCTCGCTCGCCACCAGCGCGAACTTCACGCTCGTGGTCACCGCGATCACCGGGCCTTTGGAAGTCCTCAGCCACAACCTGCCGACCGCGGTCGCGAACCAGTCGTACAGCGCGCAGCTCGCGGCGGTGGGCGGCGTGTCGCCGTACACCTGGACCATCGCCGACGGTCAGCTGCCGCCCGGCACCTCGCTCGACGCGAACTCCGGCCTGGTGCACGGCGTCCCCGGCGCGGGCACCGGCGCGCCCTTCACGTTCACGGCCCAGGTCGCCGACGCGACCGGCGCCACCGCCTCGAGCCAGGTGGTGCTGCGCGTGGTGAGCCCGAACTCGCTGCGCATCATCACCGACAGCCTGCCCGGCGGCGTGGTGGGCACGCACTACCCGGATCCGGCGCTGCTCGTCTCGCCGGGCACGGGCACGCCGCCGCTGAGCTTCACCGTGAGCCAGGGCACGCTGCCGCCCGGACTGGCGCTCATCAACGAGCAGACCAGCGCGGAGATCCAGGGCACCCCCACGGCCACTGGCCTCTACGCGTTCACGATCAGCGTCACCGACGCGAACGGCGAGCTCGATGTGCACGACTACGCCGTCTCGATCGAAGACGACGTCTTCAACCTCAAGCCCGAGGCGCTTCCCTCGGTGAAGCCCGGCGACGCCTACGACGCGGACCTCTCCAACATCGCCATCAACGCCACCTGGAGCCTCTTCTCCGGCACGCTGCCCACGGGGATCACCCTCGACCCGAGCGGCCACCTCGGCGGCACCTGCGACACCGGCGCCACGCCCGACACCTACGCGTTCATCGCCCAGGCCGTGGATCGCAAGGGCCGCAAGGGCCTGGTCGCCGAGAGCATCACCGTCACCGGGCCCAAGCGCGACATCCCGGCCAAGAGCGGTTGCAGCTCGACGTCTGGAAATGCCGCGCTCTTCGCGCTGGTGCCGGTGCTCCTGCTGCTGCGCCGTCGCCGCCGCGGCGCGCTGGCGGGTGCGGCGCTCGCCCTCGCGCTGCCCGGCCTCGCGCACGCGAGCTACTCGAAGACGAGCAGCACCATCAGCTACCAGCCGGTGAGCGGCGGCATCACCCTGGTGGCCGGCGTGGCCTCGTCGGCGAACTTGAATCTGCCGTTCTCGTTCCGCTTCTTCGGGCAGAGCTACAGCTCGGTCTCGGTGGGCACGAGCGGCTACCTGGCGTTCACCGGCTCGGCGAACGTGGCCGCGCCCGCGTTCGGCAACGGCGTGCCCATCTTGGCGGTGTGGGGCGACGACCTCACCGTGAGCGGCGCCACCCAGCCTGCGGGCAGCGTGACCTACGTGATCAACGGCGTCACGCCGAACCGCGAAGTGGTGATCCAGTGGGCCAACGCCTTCGACACCACCGACTTGAACGGCTTCCCCGCCTCGAACACCAGCTTCAACTTCCAGGCGCACCTCCACGAAGACGGCGAGATCGACTTCACCTACGGCGACGCCACCACGGACAACGTCTCGGGCACCAGCAACGCCGCGGCCATCGCCGGGCTCTCCGACGGCGCCAACAACACCGTGAGCGCGTTCGCCTGCTCGGGCGGCTTCGGCCACTGCGGCTACACCGACTGGCCCACGAACACGCAGCTCGTCTTCATCGCCGGCACCGACCTCGCGCTCGACAACCTCAGCACCGACGGCGTGGCCTACCAGGGCTCGAGCACGAACCTGGTGGCGACGGTGTCGAACCCCGGCGGCCAGAACGTGGCCTCCACCGGCGTGCAGTTCATCCTCTCCACCGACACCGTGCTCGGCAACGCCGATGACCAGGTGGTGGGCGAGCAGGACAACCTCACGCTCAACGCGGGCCAGGTGAAGATCGTCACCCAGCCGTACGAGCTCGGCGCGCTGCCCGAGGGCAGCTACTTCTTCTTCGCCAAGGTCGATCCCGCCAACGCGATCTCCGAGGACGACGAGACGAACAACGTCTATGGCCCGGTGCGCCTCGACGTCACCGCGCCCGCGCCGGACTTCACCCTCAGCGGCCTCACCGTGAGCACGCACACCGCCGCGCCCGGCGACTCCATCCACGTGAGCTTCACGCTGCACAACCAGGGCACCGTCGCGAGCAGCTCGGTGGGCTGGGGCGTCTACCTCTCCACGAACAACGTGATCAGCCTCGCGGATCTGCAGGTCGGCAGCGGCACCGCGCAGGCCATCAATCCCCAGGGCGTGGACAGCGTGGCGACCGATATCACGGTGCCCTCGACGCTCGCGCCCGGCAGCTACTACCTCGGCGTCATCGCCAACCCGACGCTGGCCGTCACCGAGACCAACGCGCTCAACGACACCGCGTTCGATCCCACGACGATCAACGTGACCTCGACCTCGCTGGCCATGGTGGGCGAGGGCGCGCTTCCGGCGACGAGCGTGGGCGCCGTCTACAGCTTCGTCTTCACCGCCTCGGGCGGCGACGGGCACTACACCTTCAGCTCGAGCGCGCTCCCGGCCGGCCTGCAGCTCGCCAGCAACGGAACGCTCTCCGGCCGCCCGACCACGGCCACGGGCTCGCCGTTCTCGGTGGCGATCCACGTCGCGGATGGCGCGGGCCACACCGCGACCGGCAACTACACGCTCGCGGTCTCGGACGGCTCGCTGGCGCTGACCATCCTCAGCGCGCAGATCCCGGAAGCGGAGTACGCCGCGGCCTACCAGCAGTCGCTCTCCGCGACCGGCGGCACCGCGCCGTACACCTGGTCGCTGACCGGCGAGGGCCGGCTGCCGGGCGGACTGTTGCTCGACCCGAACGGCGCGCTCGAGGGCGTGGCCCGGGAGAGCGGCACGTTCAACTTCGGCGTGAAGGTCACGGACGCGGCGAGCACCCGCGCCTCGGCGACCGCGCAGCTGCAGCTCGTGGTCTCGGGGAGCTCGCTCTTCTTGCGCGCCGCGGATCCGAACCTGCCCGACGCGACGCTCGACCAGCCCTACAACGCGGTGCTCGGCGTGAGCGGCGGCTTCCCGCCCTACGGCTGGCAGTTCCCGTACTGCCCGGATCCCACGCCCGCGAACTGCAAGCCGGTGATCCGCTTCCCCCAGGTGCCGACCGACGGCCAGAGCACGGCGTACTTCCTGCCCGCGGGCATGTACTTCGGCTGCGACTTCACCGGCGCGGCGTTCCTGACCTCGAGCCCGCCCAACATCCCGCCCGACCAGGACGGCGGCTCGCCCTGCTACGACCCCGGTCTGCCCAAAGACGCGCCGAACGTGCCGAAGGAGGCGGGCATCTTCGCCATCCCCGCGCGCGTGAGCGACTCGGCCAACCAGAGCATCGAGGTGATGTTCACGCTCCGTGTGGGTGACGGCGCGGGACTCACCGTCACCACCACCCAGCTGCCCGACGCGCTCACCGGCAAGGTGTACAGCGCCACCCTGCAGGCGAGCTCGCCCAAGACCCAGGGGGCGATCCACTGGACCATCGCGTGCTCCGAGCGCGATCAGTTCGGCGCGCCGGTCTCGCCGTGTCCGGAGACGCTGCCGCCCGGCCTGACCCTCGGCGACGACGGCTCCATCACCGGCACGCCCACCGACTCCAGCGGCAAGACGTACACCTTCATGGTGCGCGCGAACGACGACGAGAACCGCGTCGACGTGCGCGCGCTGGCCATCACCTCGCGGGCGCCGACGCCGGCACCCAAGAGCTCGTGCCAGTCGGGCCCGGGCACGACGGGACTGGTGGCGCTGCTGGTGCCGTTGATGCTGCTGGCGATCCGGCGTCGCAAGCTCGCGCAGGTGACCGTGGCGCTCGCCTTCATCGCCACGCTCGGCACGGGCTGCGGCAAGAAGACCGCGAACACGCGCTGCACGGGCGTGACCTGCACCGGCGGCCTGACGTGCGACCCGAGTGACGGCGCGTGCAAGTGCGGCGGCGAGGGCGGCATCGTCTGCGGTGCGAGCCAGCTCTGCGACAGCGCCACCCACAGCTGCCTCGATCCGACGCACTCCTGCGCCGACGCGAACTGCACCGGCAACACCGCGTGCGATCCGGCGGACGGCGTGTGCAAGTGCGGCGGCGCGGGCGGCGTGGTCTGCGCGGCCGGCGAGGTGTGCAACCCGGCGAACCGGAGCTGCTCGGCGGGCAACGCCTGCGTGGCGGTGGTCTGCGAGGGCCGCCAGGTCTGCGACGTGGCCGACGGCCAGTGCAAGTGCGACGGCCAGGTCTGCGGTTCGGGCCAGGTCTGCGGCGAGCAGGACGGCGGCGGCTGCGTGGCCTCGCGGTGCGCGGGCGTGCTCTGCAGCGGCGGCACCTCGTGCGACGAGGCGACCGGGACGTGCCTCTGCGGCGGTGCGCTCTGCGGTGCGGGCGAGACCTGCGCGTGCTTCCCCGACGGCGGCGCGCCCTCGGACGGCGGCTGCGACGCGAGCGGGCGCAGCTGCGTGGACTCGTCGCTGTGTGCGGGCGTGGGCTGCGGCGGCGGCTCGACGTGTGATCCGGCCGATGGCCAGTGTAAGTGCGGTGGCCCGGGCGGACCGCAGTGCGGCAACAACCAGGCGTGCGACGTGAGCGTGGGCGCGTGCATCGGCGGCGACCGCTGCCACAACATCACCTGCTCCGGCGGCACGAGCTGCGACCCCGAGGACGGCCAGTGCAAGTGTGGCGGCCAGGGCGGCCAGGTCTGCACCACGGAGCAGAGCTGCTTCATCCTCCAGAACGGGAACGCGTGTCGTCAGAGCTGTGATCCGCTGCAGCAGGATTGCGATCCCTCCGACGCCTGTTACTTCGACGAGAGCGCGCAGGCGACGACGGGCTACTGCGCGGCGCCGGGCACGAAGACGGACGTGGGCAACCCGCCGCCGATCTGCAACGGCGCGAGCGACTGTGCGCAGGGCTTCCACTGTTCGCCCGAGGTGGGGCACGCGTTCCCGGGCACGTGTCACCGGTACTGCCAGGTGTCGCAGGGCGCGAACGGGTGCACCGGGAGCGACAACTGCGTGCAAATCAGCGGTGCGCCGAACGACCTGGGCGAGTGCCAGCCGCCGAGTCACTAGCGGAGGGGGCGCAA
The DNA here is from genome assembly GCA_018266075.1 of Deltaproteobacteria bacterium. Taxonomy (GTDB): domain Bacteria; phylum Myxococcota; class Myxococcia; order Myxococcales; family SZAS-1; genus SZAS-1. The sequence continues at coordinate 12,922 of JAFEBB010000105.1, forward strand.
AGTTTCCCCGCTTCACTCGGACGCGCGCGTACTTGGGAAACGGTAACGGTGATCGGTGTGCGGTGATCGGGCCGATCACCGATCACCAGTCACCGTCACCGTTCCCCAAGCACTTGCATCTGCCGAGTGCAGGGGCGGAAACCCGGGTGTCCCAGCCCTGCCGGCGCCCTTCGGGCGACGGCCGTTCGCGCAGGTTCGCTCGGGCAACTCTGGGGGGACGCCCGGTCCATTGCCTTCCTGCCCTGGCTGCTCTAGGTTCCGCATTGATTGACCAATCAGTCACCCCCTGGAGCGCTCCCATGGTCGGCAGCCCATTCACCGAAGATCACGACGCCTTCCGCAAGTCCGTCCGCGACTTCGTGGTGAAGGAGATGCAGCCCCACGCCCGCGAGTGGGACGAGGCCGGCATCTTCCCCCGCGAGCTCTTCAAGAAGTTTGGCGACATGGGCTTCTTCGGCATGCGCCACGACGCCAAGTTCGGGGGCAGCGGCCTCGACTACTGGTACGTGGTCGCGTTCGGCGAGGAGCTGGTGAAGAGCCACAACGCCGGCGTGAACATGGCGATGATGGTGCAGGCCGAGATGGCCACGCCCATCATCAGCGAGATCGGCACGGACGAGCAGAAGCGCGAGTTCCTCGAGCCGGCCATGAAGGGCGACAAGATCGCCGCGCTGGGTGTCTCCGAGCCGGGCGCGGGCAGCGACGTGGCCAACATCAGGACCACCGCGCGCCGCGTGGGCGACGACTACATCATCAACGGCAGCAAGATGTGGATCACCAACGGCACCCGCGCCGACTTCATCACCCTGGCGGTGCGCACGGGCGAGGCGGGCTATGGCGGCATCTCGCTGGTCACGTTCCCCACGGACGTGAAGGGCTTCAGCGTCTCGAAGAAGCTGGAGAAGGTGGGCAACCTCGCGAGCGACACGGCGGTGCTCTTCTTCGAGGACTGCAAGATCCCCGCGCGGTACGTCCTGGGCGAGGAGAACCAAGGCTTCTACCACATCATGACCAACTTCCAGGGCGAGCGGCTCATCGCGGCGATCGCGGCGACTGCGGGCATGGAGCAGATGGTCAACGACGCCATCCGCTACGGCAAGGAGCGCGAGGCGTTTGGCAAGCCGATCATCAAGTTCCAGGTGTGGAAGCACAAGTTCGTGGAGCACCTCACGGCCATCGAGGCAGCGCGGCGGCTCACGTACCACGCGGCGGATCTCTTCAACCGCAAGGAGATGGCGGTGAAGGAGATCAGCATGGCCAAGCTCTTCGCGGGCGACCTCGCTCAGCAGGTGGCCTACGACTGCATGCAGTTCCACGGCGGCATGGGTTACGTGTTGGAGTCGCCGATCGCGAGCGCCTGGCGCGACATCCGCCTGCTCACCATTGGCGGCGGCACCAGCGAGATCATGAAGGAGATCATCTCCAAGTTGAGCGATCTCTAGCTCGTCGATCACGATCACCGTCACGCTCACGGCTCACCCGGCACGTCGCATCCCGGGTGAGCTCAGGGGAACCCGGGCGCCCCGGGATCGGTTCACGGTTCACCAGTCACGATCACTGTTCCCGAAGCACCTGCATCTGCCTCGTGCAGCGGGGAAACGCGAGCATCCCAGTCCCGCCGGCGCGCTTCGCGCGACGGCCTTGCGCGTGCTTTCAGCTCTCGCGCCCGAGTTGCTTCGACCTTGCGGCCTCGGCCACAGTGCGTCTCCATGACCGACGCGCTCGTGGTCTTGATCACCGCGCCCACCGAGGACGCCGCCGCCCAAATCGGGCGTGCGCTCGTTGAGGAGCGCTTGCTCGCGTGCGCGAACCTGGTGCCGTCGATTCGGTCGATCTACCGCTGGCAGGGCGCGATCCACGACGAGCGCGAGGTGCTGCTCCTGGGCAAGACCACGCGCGCCAAGCTCGAGGCGCTCCAGGCCCGCCTGCCGCAGCTGCACCCCTACGACACGCCTGAGTTGCTCGCGCTCCCGGTCGAAGCTGGGCTCGAGCGCTACCTGGGCTGGGTGCGCGAGAGCGTCGAATGAAACGGTTTGGTTACATCGCCACGCTCGCTGCGCTGCTGTCCGCGCCCCCCGCCCGCGCCGACTTCGCCGATCACTTCGCCCGCCGCACCGACGTGCCCTACGACAAGGTCCCCTCGCGCGGGCACTCCAAGGTGCTGGTCATCCCCATCGAGGTGGCGGGCTTTCCCACCATCGACATGGATCAACTCCGGAGCTTCTTCGGCAACGGGCCGGGGAGCTTCGGCGAGTACTGGTCGGTGACCTCGCACGGCCTGTACAGCGTGGAGGCGACGGTGGCGGACCCGGTGCAGTACGACCACTGCCCGCTGCCCGCGGCGACCTTCCCCGACTGCGACGTCTCCCGCGGCGATCCCGCGGCGCTCGGCCCGGCCATCGACGTCATGCGCGACGCGCTCTCGCAGGTGCACGCGCGCGGCGTGAACTTCAAGGACTTCGACGTCAACGGCGCCACCGGCACGAGCGACGGCACCATCGACGGCTTCCTGCTCCTCACCAACACGCCCTTCGGCGGCATCGCCTTGCCCATCTTCGAGTTCAACACCGGCGACAACCTCGACGGCGGCACCGGCGGCGCGTTCGTCCTCGACGGCGTGCAGGTGCCGTACGTGGCCGTGGGCGGCGAGATGCGCGTGCTGCTCCACGAGTTCGGCCACCTGCTCGGCTTCACCGACATCTACGACGAGAACGACGCCTGGGGCGGGGTGGACCTCTCGCTCATGGGCAACTGGGACTACGACGCCAACCCGCCGCTCCTCGACGCCGAGAGCCGCTACCGCATCGGCTGGGCACCCACGCTCGACCTGGACAAGAGCGCGACGGTGAAGCTCTCCCCGAGCGAGGCGGGCAATCCCATCCTCAAGATCGGCAGCGACCCGGAGTACTTCCTCGTCGAGAACCGCGGGCCCGGCAGCGCCACCGACAAGGACCTCAGCGGCCGCGGCATCGCGATATATCACGTGGATCGCAGCGTCGGTCCCACCGGCGACCAGGGCGGCTTCGCGTTCCGGCTCATCAACTGCGTGGAGTGCAACGAGTACCACCCCTACATCCTCAACGAGGTCGCGCGCGGCAGCTTCCGCTGGCTCGACCCGGGGCACTTCGCGGTCAGCCAGGAGCTCTACGGCCCCGGCGATACCCTCGCGCCGGATCCGAGCGGCCAGCCGTTCTCGGCCACGCACGCGGTCGCGTCGACGAACGCATACGACGGCGGCGAATCGACCGGCATCACCATCGAGGTGCTGGACCAGTCAGGAGACGACTTCGACGTGCAGGTCACCGTGCCGTCCACCACGCCCGCGTGCGCGGCGCCCCAGCCGTGCCCCGCCGGCAGCGTGTGCCCCGACGAGCGATGCTTCGTTCCATCGGACGCCACCCAGCCCACGGCCAAGCGCGGCTGTGGCTGCGGCGGCGGCGCGGATCCCTTGCTGCCCGGGCTGATCGTGGTGGGGCTCTACTTCTTCTTCCCGAAGAGGGCGTCGAAGGCGGCCTTGGCCTGGTCGGCGGCGTCGTCCTTGCCGCGGGGGCCGTTCTCGTCGAACTCGAAGTAGTCGCAGAAGTTGGCGCGGTTCTTCTCCCGCGGCGGCTCGGCCTGGGGCTCGCGGCAGGAGCGGCTCGCGTGCTCGTCGTAGAAGCGGCAGTTCATGCACACGTGCAGCTCGCTGCTGCACTTGGGGCACTCGTCCTGACGGCCCACGAACTTCTGGGCGATGGTCGTCCCACAGGAGTGACAGGCCTTCATCGCTCGCTCCCCGCTTCTTCGGAACCAGCTCTCTCAACCCGCGGCGATTGCTTTTGCTGCCCGGGCCTCTCTATTTTCCGCGCGGTCGGGGGTCGCGGCCAGTTTTGTGGGCCGCCTTCAACCGTCCCCGCTCGGCGGGGGCACTCGCGGAGCTTCACTCCATGCGGCGACTCACTCCTTGGCTCCTCCTGCAAGCGCTCGTGCTCTGGGCCCCTCGCGCCCACGCCGACGGCGGGCTCACCATCACCAAAGCCCAGCTCCAGCTCTACCGCGACTACCAGGACGCCCTCACCGACGAGCGCGTCCAGAAGATCAAGCCCAAGGAGCGGCTGGGCGCCATCGCCAAGAACTTCAAGGTCAAGCTGCCCGTGCTCGAGGCCGCCATCGCCGCCGGCGAGAAGGAGGCTGAGCAGGTGGAGCCCACCGAGGTCGCGGCGATCAAGGGTGCCTTCGCTGGCTCGCCCCTCGAGGGAAAGATCGGCGACGTGCGCGTGGACGCCAAGAAGGGCCACGTCATCGCCTATGTGCAGTGGAACAACAGCGACTCCGCCAAGCTCGACCAGGAGGCCTGCTGGGCCGCGGTGCGCGCCATGAAGGCCGCCCCGCTGGTGGGCACCTTCGACCTCTACGCCCAGGACGCCGCCCACCCCGACAAGCGCATCTACTCCTCGCTCATCGGCGCGGACCGCGCGGCCAACATCAAGGAAGACCAGATCGTCGACTTTGCGACGACCCGCTACGTGCGCCTCTTCGAGAAGCGCGAGGTCTCCGCGCCCTAGCACAACGGTTCTGCAAGCCTCCGAGTCACCTGGAATTTCCAGGCGACGGCCAGCTGGGGGCTGCTTGAACCTGCCCCATTTGCGGTAAGCTCAAGTGACGGCCTCTGCGCGCTTTGGCGGAGAGGCCTGCGCAGTCCGGAGCGACCTTTTTGAAGAAGCCCGTCCCATTTGGGAAGTACCTGCTCCTCGAGCGGATCAACGTGGGAGGCATGGCCGAGGTGTTCATGGCCAAGGCCTTCGGCGCCGAGGGCTTCGAGCGGCTTCTGGCCATCAAGAAGATCCTGCCGACCATGGTGGAGGACGAAGAGTTCATCACCATGTTCCTGGACGAGGCGCGCATCTCCGTCCAGCTCAACCACGCCAACGTCGTCCAGATCCACGAGCTGGGCCGCCAGGACGAGAACTTCTACATCGCGATGGACTACGTCGCGGGCAAGGACCTGCGCACCATCCTCGAGCGGTACCGCCGCCGCCACGAGATCATGCCCACCGCGCAGGCCGCGTACCTGGCCATGCGCATGGCCGAGGGCCTCGACTACGCCCACAAGAAGAAGGACGCCCGCGGCCAGGACCTGCACATCGTCCACCGCGACGTGAGCCCGCAGAACATCCTCGTCAGCTTCGACGGCGAGGTGAAGATCATCGACTTCGGCATCGCCAAGGCTGCCAACCGGGCCCAGAAGACGCAGGCCGGCATCCTCAAGGGCAAGTTCGGCTACATGAGCCCGGAGCAGGTGCGCG
>JAFEBB010000106.1 GCA_018266075.1 Deltaproteobacteria bacterium
CACCGGCTGCCGGTGGACCCCCCGACACGGCTTCGACCCCTCCACCGGCTGCCGGAGCGACACCCAACCCATTGGAATGACGTTGCCCGGCTGCACATGCACCCGAAAGGGGCAGGAGGGGTCCAATTCCTTTGCACCGGGGTGGAGGGCCCCGGGAAGATGGGGCAAATCCAGGGGGCAGACATGGCCGCTCACCAAATCAAGCTCACCGATTCGCTGGATGTGGTCTGGGAGGAGCTGGTCTACACGGAGGCCCGGCTGCTGGCGGACGCGCGCGCGAGCGACCTGGCGACGGCGATCACGCAGCTCATCCACCGGGTGCAGGCGCTCAAGGCCACTCAGCAGACGAGCTGGCAGGCGGAGATCCGGGCCCAGGCGGCGGTGGACGCGGCCGACGACGGCCTCGACGACGTGGTCCGCGGCTTCGCCGACAACCTGCTCTTCGCCGTGGGCAACGACCGCACCCAGGCGCGCTTCAAGCGCTACTTCGGCGACAACCCCAGCGCCATCATCAAGCTCGGGCTGGAGGCGGAGCTGGGGAAGGTGCGGGGCTGGCCGGCGTCGATCGGGGGAGAGCCGGAGGCCCCGGTGCAGGCCTTCGGGGCCCAGCTCCAGGCGGCGATCGCCGCGGGCGACGCGGCCCTGAGCCAGCGCACCACCGCGGCCGGGGCCCGCGCCGACGAGCGCACCCGGGGCATCAACACCTTCATCGACGACGTGAACGCCGCCCGCCAGTCGCTCTATGGAACGCTCACCACGCGGGTGGGGCCCAACAAGCTGCCCCGCGACTGGCCGGAGCGGTTCTTCAAGCACGCGGTCAAGGCGCCCAAGCCGCCGCCGGCGGCGCCGAAGCCGGCGACGACGTAGAGTGCGCGGATGCTGCTGCCCGTGACCTACCTCGGCCTGGGGGCCGGCGCGCTGGACCTGCTGCCGGTGCGCGCGCGGCGGCGCCTCGAGAGCGCGGCGCTGGTGGTGTCGGACGACGCCGAGCGGCTCGCGGCGCTTTCACCGCAAGCCGAGCGGGTAGAGGCGCGGAGTCTGGGGCTGCCGGAGATCGTGGCCAAGCTGCGCGTGGCGCACGAGCAGGGCCTGGCCGTGGTGCGCGCGGTGTCGGGGACGCTGGGCGAGAGCATGCGCGCGCTGGATGAGCTGCGGCTCTTGCTCGAGGCGAACGTGCTCCTCGAGGTCCTCGGCGCGCACGCCGGCGACACCATCCGCTGGCCCTGGCGCGACCGGCTGCCGCTGGCGGGCCGGCGCATCGCGGTGACGCGGCGGCGCGCGGCCGACGACGCGCTCTCGGACCTGCTGCTCCGCCTGGGCGCGGAGATCATCGAGGCGCCCGCGCAGGAGCTCGCGCCGCCGAACGATCTCGGCGCGCTGGATCGCGCCATCGACGGGCTGCACCGCTACAGCTTCCTGGTCTTCACCAGCGCGCTCGGCGTGCAGAGCTTCTTCGACCGGCTCATCGAGCGGGGCAAGGACGCGCGCTGGCTCGCGGGCTTGAAGCTGGCGGTGGTGGGCCCGGGGACGGCGAAGGCGCTGCGCGACCGCGGGCTCTTGGCCGACGTGGCGCCGGAGGAGTTCCGCGGCGAGGCGCTGGCCCAGGCGATCGCGGCGCAGATGGGGCCGGGCGCGCGGGTGCTCATCGCCCGGAACCAGGAGGGCCGCGAGGCGCTCCCGGTGGAGCTCGCCAAGGCCGGCGCCATGGCCGACGTGGTGGCCGTGTACCAGATGCGCCCGCCGCCGACCGAGGCCTTCGCGCCGCTCAAGCAGAAGCTCGAGGCCAAAGAGGTGGACCTGGTGACCTTCGCCAGCGGCGCGGCGGCGCGGTCGCTCGTGGCGGGGCTCGGCGTGCAGGCGTTCGCGGGCGTGCCCATCGCGTGCCTGGGCCCGGTGACCGCCGAGGGCGCGAAGGCCGCGGGCCTGGAGCCGACGATCGTGGCGCCGAGCGCGAGCTTCGAAGAGCTGGCCGAAGCGATCGCCCGGCAGTTCTCGCGGCCGCGGGAGAGCAGTCGCTGATCAGCGCCGCAGCGCGAGCTGTCCGAAGAGATAGGGCACGGCGACGTCCACGCGCAGGATCCGCGGCCCCGCGGTGAAGGGCAGGAAGCCGCGCGCCTCGAGCGTCTTCGCTTCGTACTCCGTCCAGCCGCCCTCGGGCCCGATGGCCAGCACCGCACGCCCCGGCCCGATGCCCGGCAGCGGGTCACTTGCTTTGGGATGGGGCAGGAAGCGTCGCGTGTTCGGGAACGCGGCCTCGAGCTCGTCCTCGATGAACGGCTTGAAGAAGCGGTGCACGCTGACTTCGGGCAGCACCGTGTCGCGACCTTGCTCGAGGCCGAGGATCAGCTCTTCGCGGATGGCTTCGGGCGCGAGCGCGGGCGAGTGCAGGTAGCTCTTCTCCACGCGGTAGCTGCACACCAGCGCCAACCGCTTGCAGCCCATGGCCGCCGTGGCTTGCAGCACGCGCCGGAGGATCTTCGGCCGCGGGATGGCCAGCACCAGCTCGATGCCCGGCGGCGTCGGTGGATCCTGGGTGAGCTGCACCTCGAGCACGGCGTGTTCGTCGTCGAGCGCGCGCACGATGCCCTGGCCGATGCGCCCCCCGACCTGGCCCACGGCAACGTCATCGCCGACCTGGACGCGGAGCACGGTGCGCACATGCACCAGCCGCCGGTCGCGCAAGGTGAGCGTGCCGTCGGGCGAGAGCTCGCCAGGCTCGAAGAGCAGGAGGTTCACGGCAGCGAGATTAGTCCGCTATAGAGGCCGAATGGACGACGTCCGCAAGCCCGACGAGCCCAAGCTCGACCAGGCCTTCTTCGAGACCGACGATCCCGAGCTCCGCGCCTTCGCCGACAAGCAGACCGCGCGGAAGGTGATCGTCCTGGTGGGCATGCTCGCGGCCATGCTCGCTGCGGGCATCGGCGTGGGCTGGGCGATCTACGCGTCGCTGCGATGAACTTCGCGCAAGCGCAGCTCGCGGAGATCCGCCACGACCGCGCCCTCACGCGCTATGCGGCGCTCCTCGCGCTGGTGCATCCGCTCACCGCTTTCGCGTGGCTCGCGGGCGGGACGGGCCTGCCGCTGCCGAGCATCCTCGCGCGCGGCGGCGTCGCGGTGTGCTGGCCGTTCTTGCCCGACTGCGGCGCGGCGCGCGTGCTCGATGCGGACGCGCTGAAGGCGATCGTCATCGGCTACGGCGCGCTGGGCGTGCTCGCGGCGGCGCTCTGGCTTCGGAAGTCGGGCGCAGCGTGGTGGCTGCATGTGGCGCTGGAGCTCTTCAAGGTGGCGCTGGTCGTCCAGGACTACCGGCTGCGGCTCAACGAGCACCACATGGCGCTCTTCGCGGCGCTGGCGTTCCTGCTCTTGCCCGCCAAGCGCGACGCGACGCGCGTGATGCTGGTGCTGTTCTACGTCTGGGCGGGCCTGCTGAAGCTGAGTCCGGATTGGCTGAGTGGCCTCGCGCTGCCGCAGGCGCCGCTGGGCGTGCCCGTGAACCTCGTGCCGCTGGCGTGCAAGCTGGTGGTGGCGCTGGAGCTGGTGGGCGCGTGGGGGCTGCTCGCGCGGCGCGCGGCGATCTTCTGGAGCGCGCTCGGGGCGCTGGTGCTGTTCCACATCAGCTCATGGAGCGTGGTGGGCTTCTTCTATCCGGTGTTGATGTTCGTGCTGCTGGCGATCTTCCCGCTGGCGCGGCCGGGTGACTCGAAGAGCTCGAGCGTGCTGACGCGTCTTGCAGGCGGCCTGTTGCCAGGGAGCGCCTACGCGTACTTCGCGCTGTACGCGGCGCTGCAGCTTTGGCCGCGGCTCTTCCCGGGCGACTCGGCGCTGAGCGGCGAAGGCAGATGGCTGGCGCTGCACATGTTCGACGCGCGGATCGATTGTCGGGCGTCGCTGGGCACACGCGAGCTGCAGCTCCCGGACGCGATGCGGATCCGCTGCGATCCGCTGGTGGTACGGGCGCGAGCGCTGGCGCAGTGCGCGCAGCTGGGTGACTTCGAGCTGGTGCTGCAAGCACGGCGCAGCTCGGATGCGCACTACCGCCGGGTGATCGACGCAAAGGACTTCTGCTCGCACACCCCGGACTACCGCGCGCTCTCGCACAACGCGTGGATCCACGCCGAGTAGGGGCTACTGCAGCTCCAGCCAGAGCAGGGCGTCCTCGGGCTTGGAGAACATCTTCGCGGTGATCCCGAGGTCTTTGTACATGTCGGCGAAGCGCTTCATGTTCATCTGACCGACGATCTTCTCGGGCAGCACGATCGCCCAGTATTTCCACCCGGCGGCTTGCACCTTGGGGAACCACTCGGCCTGGGCCCACTTCTCATCGTCGGCCGGGAGGGCGCTGTTGGCGCGATCGTCGGACAGCCACTTGGTGGCCTTGTGCTCCTCCATCAGCGCCTGGCCGCGGCGAAGCACCTGGCGGAACTCCTCGCCATGGATGAACCGCTTGAACTGGTGGTGGACGATCTTGGATTCCGGGTGGTGCCAGAGGGTGGCGTAGTCGTTGTCGAGGATGGTGGTCTTCGGCATGGACGCTCCTTGAACGGCTGACGCCCCACCCAACCGTGCCGTTCAGTGGACGACGCTCAGCCTAACGCGAAAGTTACAGATCCAGGCTGAGCGCCCTGCGAGGGTGATCCGCTCTCCAGCCTCAAGCGAAATCCACGAATTCGAAGTGGGATTTCCGCTCCCTGCTCCGCGCCCCTGCTTCCCGTTTCCCAAGCACGAGCGCCTCCGGGCCACGTCGGGAAACGATGTCAGGGGCAGTCTGTATCTTTGTTCAGTTCGACCCGGGATCCGCCCGGGTGGAGGCCGGTCCGGAGGAGGGGAGAACGAGCAGCATGATGGCCCTGCGCTCCCAGCTCGAGCTTCGCCCCGCGCCGCGCGCGCCGTCCGCGCCCGCGCCGTCCACGTCCGGTCAGGTGCTGGAGCGCGTCCCGTTCGGCGAGGGCTTTGCCTGGGCGCTCAACCCCTACGGCGGCTGCGAGCATGGCTGCGTGACCTGTGCGGTGCACCTGGCCAAGGCGGTGAGCGTCGAGAGCTGGCGCGAGGCCCAGACGGCGCTGCCCCGCGTGCAGGGCACAAGCGTGCTCCTGGCCCAGCTCCGCGACGTGGCCGCGCGCCGCGACGCCACCTTCTCAGAACGCCCGGTGCTGCTGGGCACCGCGTGCGATCCCTGGCAGCCCGCGGAGCGCGAGGCGGGGCTGACCCGGCAGATCCTCGAGGCGCTGGCCAAGCTCAAGGGCGTGGACCTCCGGGTGACCACGCGCAGCTCGCTGGTGGGTCGCGATCTCGATGTGCTCTCGGCGATCGCGCGGACCGGTCGGGTGCGGGTCAGCGTGGTGGTGGGCTCGCTCGATCGGCGCTTGTGGACCGCCCTGGAGCCGCACGCGCCCTCGCCCGAGCGGCGGCTGATGGCGGTGGGCATGCTCGCGCGCGCGGGGGTGGAGGTCGGCGTGGAGGTCGGGCCGGTGCTTCGCGGCGTGGGCGACTCCGACGACGCCTGGGCGCGGCTGCTCGCTCGCGCGCACGAGGCGGGTGCGAGCTTCGCCACGGCGCGGCCGCTGGAGCTGTCCGAGCCCGTGCGGGAGCGGCTCCTGGCGCTGGCCGAGGAGGCCGAGCCCGAGCGTCTGGCGACGTTCAAGCGGCTCTTCGCGCGCGCGCACCTGCACGACCCCAAGAGCTGGACCGAGGCGCACGCGCGCTTCGGACAGCTGGCGCAGCGGTTTGCGCTCGCACCCGGCAGGGCGTCGAGCGGCCCGCGCAAGGCGGCTTCCGGTGCGCCGCCTCGGCAGCTCTCGCTCTTCTGATTTCGATTCGGACTCGGCGCGAGTGGCGCCGGAGCATGAACCGCGGCAAGCTGCCCTCCGTCGAAGCGAGGGAGGCCCGAGGTCCATGTTCCGCTGCGCGCTGGTGTTCACCGCTCTGCTCGTGGCCGCGCCTGCGCTGGCGCGCCCGCAGGTGAAGTACGAGTCGCTCTCGGGGAGCTGGAAGGCGGCCACCGACGACTCGGGGACCACGGTGTTCTCGCTGCAGACCAAGAAGGCGCACGCGACGGTGGCGCTGCACGCGGCCGAGCCCGCGCCCGAGGGCGCCGCGGAGTTCGCGCGGCAGCTCGCGGCCACACCGTCGCCGGACTTCGTCGATCGATCCGAAGTGCAGACCTTCACCAGCCCCGACGGCCGCGCGGTGGTGGCCGTGGACGGCCGCGCCAACACCCCCGCCAAGTCTCCGGGCCGGCAGTGCTGGGTGTTCCACAACGGCTTCCGGGTGCTGGTCCAGTACGCCGCCGGCGACGCCGCCGAGTTCAAGCGCGAGGAAGCGGTCTTCATGGGCTTCGTGGCCAGCATCCGCATCGAGGCAGACGCGAACCCGCCCCTGGCCGTGCTGAGCACCACGCCCACGCCGGCGCCCAATCCCACGCCCGCGCCGGAGCCGCAGAAGCCGGGCCCGGCCACCGTCGACAGCACGCTCAAGTTCGCGCTCCCCGCCGGCTGGACGCGGCTCGACGTGGCCAACGCGGTGTGGCTGCGCGCGCCCGCCAGCAGCGACGGCTCGAGCACGTACATCATGCTCACCCCGGCCGATAAGCCCGGCGCGGACTTCGCCTCGTGGCTGGAGCGCAAGCTCACGCCCGGCCCGGGCATGCGCATCACCAGCCGCGGCGCCGAGGAGAAGCAGCACGGCGCCAACGGGCTCGAGTTCACCAAGCTGAACCTCACGCTCGAGGTCCGAGGCAAGGAGCACCACGAGCAGGAGGTCATCGCGGCGCACAAGGGCACGGGCGCGGTGCTGGTGGCGCTCGACTCGACGAGCTCCGCCGGGCTCTCCGCGCACCACGCCGAGTTCCGCGCCTTCCTGACGGGCCTGGAGATCAACAGCGAGCTCACCGGTGAAGCGTCGGCCGCGGCGCCGGAGGCGAGCAGCGCCAGCCCGCCCCTGGGCTTTCCCAACCTGGCCCTGCCCGGCGGCTGGACGCTCTCCGGCGACGATCACAACTGGCGCACCTACGCCGCGCCCGGCTCGAGCGCCAAGACCTACTGCGTGATGCTCGTCTCCCAGGTCACGGCCAGCGCGGATCCCACCCGCAGCCTGAACGACATGCGCAGGGCGCTGGGCGAGGGCAGTCCGCGCACGCCCGAGACCCTCACCCTGCCTGGCGGGGCGCGGCTCTATCGGGTGGTGGACGGAGCCGGGCGGACGCTGTCCACGGAGACCACGGTCATCACCGCCAACGGCAAGCAGGTGCTGCTCATCCTGCGGGCGGGCGATCGTCAGCTGCTGGAGGCGCAGCGGCCGGGATTCGAGCAGATCGCCTCGAACGTACGCCTATAGAATTCCGAGCAGCCGGCAGAGCAGGAGGCCGATTCTTGCGCCGCGTGTCGACCGCCTCTTAGCATGGCAATTCCCGGGGCCATCCGGGCCTGAATGGACCGCATCCGTCACCCCATGAGCCCGCTCCGCGGCCGATTTGCCTGGCTGGGCGCCGCCCTGGCGCTCGCTGCTTGCCACAAGCCCGCGCCCGCTGCGCCCCCGGCCGCGGCGGCACCAGCAGCTGAGCCCGCGCCCGCTGCGCCGCCCGCTGTCCAGGCGGATCCGCACGCGCGCACCGCCATCAGCCAGGAGATCTCCGCGCCCATCCGCCACCACGGGCCGCCGCCCGCGGAGCACCCGCTGGAGCTCTGTCCGGGCGACGGCGATGCCCTGGTGCAGGCCCGCGACTTCTACGACCACGAGCGCTTCGAGCTGGCGCTGGCCTGCTCGGCGCGCGCCTGCGCCGACGCGCCCGACTCGGCCGATGCCCACGCGGAGCGCGCCGCGGACCTGGTGGCGCTGGGGCGGCTCGAGGAGGCCCAGCTCGCCTTCGCGCGCGCGCTGGCGCTGGAGCCGGATCACCTCGACGCGCTCCTCGGCGCCGCGGACTTGTACGTGACGCGCCTGCCGGGCTCGCGCGACAACGACGAGCTCGCGCTGGTGTACGCCGAGCGAGGGCTCAAGCTGGCGCGCAAGGCCAAGCAGGGCGAGCTGGTGGGCAGCTTCGCGCTCGAGTCGGCCATGGCCCAGAACGATCTGGGCCGCCCGAAGGAGGCCCTGGAGCGCGCCGAAGAGGCCCTCAAGCACGGCGCCCCGGAGGACGACGCGCAGTACGAGCGCGCCTCCGCGCTGTACGAGCTCTGCCGCTTCGGCGACGCCAAGGCGCTCTTCGTGAAGCTCGCGAAGGTGAAGGAGAAGGAGGCCTTCGCGCGGTACCACCTCGGGCTCATCGCCGAGCGCTCCAACGAGCCGGACGTGGCCACCAAGGAGATGGCTGCGGCCCGCGCCATCGACGCCGAGGACTTCCCTGCCGAGGTGCCCGTCACCGCCGCGCAGTTCGAGGAGATGGTGCACCGCCAGGTGGCCGCGCTGCCGCCGGACATGCAGCGGGACCTCTCGCGGCTGCCGGTGCAGGTGGAGGACCTGCCCGCGCTCGACGATCTGACCGCGAACGATCCGCCGCTCTCGCCGGCGATCCTGGGGCTGTTCCGCGGGCCGTCGCTGCACGAGCGCTGCGACGCCGACGAGCCCGGGCCTTGCCGCTCCATCGTGCTCTACCGCAAGAACCTCGCCCGGGTGACGCGCGACGCTGCGGATCTCGAGGATCAAGTCCGGGTGACGCTGCTCCACGAGATCGGCCACCTGCGCGGCGAGGACGACTCCGAGCTCGCCGCCCGCGGGCTGGAGTAGCGCGTGCCTCCATCGAAGCTTCCCCGCGCGCAGCTCAGCCGCGCCGGCGCCAAGCGCTTGCGAGCCGGGCACTGCTGGGTCTTTCGCACCGACGTGGAGAAGGCGCCCGAGGCCGAGGGCGGCGACATCGTCGAGGCCGTGGACACCCAGGGAAACTTCGTGGCCCAGTGCTTCTGGGCCGCGAAGAGCAAGCTCGCGCTGCGGCTGCTCTCGCGGGAGCGCGAGCCGGTGACGGATGAAACCTTCCGGTTACGTTTGAAGCGCGCCCTGGAGCGGCGGGTGCGCATGTTCCCCGGCGCGGATGCATTCCGGGTGGTGCACGGCGAGAGCGATCTCCTGCCTGGCTTCATCGTCGACCGGTTCGGCGACGCCTTCACGGTGCAGACGCTCTCCGAGGGCGCGGATCGTCGGAAGCAGCAGTGGGCGGAGATGCTCGCGGAGCTCCTGCCGGCGCGGACCATCGCGTTGCGGGACGACGGCTCGTCGCGCGACTTCGAAGGTCTGCCCCGCGAGCAGCGCCTCCTGCGCGGCACGGATCCCAAGACGCGCTTCCATGAAGGCAGCGTGCTCTACGAGATCGACCTGCTCACCGATCACAAGACGGGCTCGTTCCTGGACCAGCAGGAGAACCACCTGCGCGCCCGCGAGTACGCGCGCGGCCGCGGCCTTGACACCTTCAGCTACCACGGCGGCTTCGCGCTGCAGCTCGCCCAGGGCTGCGACGAGGTCCTCGCGGTGGAGCAGGACGAGCTCGCCGCGGGTCGGCTCGCGCATAACGCAAAGGTCAACAACCTCTCGAACGTCGAGGCGCGAAATGGAAACGCCTTCGACGTCCTCCGCGAGCTGGAGCGCGCGGGCGAGAGGTTCGACGTGGTGGTCGTGGATCCGCCGGCGTTTGCCAAGCGCAAGGAAGGGCTGCCCGCAGCGGATCGCGCGTACAAAGAGCTGAACCTGCGCGCCTTCAAGCTCCTCGCGCCCGACGGCATCCTCATCACCTGCTCGTGCTCGGCCAAGATGGTGCCCGAGCGCTTCGAAGGGCTGGTGCTGAACGCCGCCGCGGATGCCGGCCGGGCCGCGCAGCTCCTGGAGAAGCGCGGCGCCTCGCGGGATCACCCCATGCTCGCGACCGTGCCGGAGACGGCCTACCTCAAGTGCTACGTCTACCGCGCTTTGTAACCTTCTTGTTTTGCGGCTTGGCGACACCGTCGAGCGCCTTGAGCAGCTTGGCCGGCGCGACCGCGCGGTAGCTCTCCTCGAGCCACTTCTGCAGGAGCTCCAGCGGCGCCTTCTCTTTCTTTCCGAAGTTGCACGTCACCCAGCCGCTCTTGCCCAGGCCGTAGCCGGTGGGCTCGGTGAAGGGCAGCATCAGCGCGGCTTGTCCCGAGTGGGGCAGCTTGAGGGCCATGCCCCAGCTTTCGCCCTCGTCGCGGCCGAGGAACACGAAGACCTTTCCCTTCACCTTCACGACCCGCTCGCCCCAGGGGAACGCCTCGTGCGCGCCGGGAAAGGCGAGGGCCTGCTTCAGGACCTTGGCGATCTCGGGGCGAATGGCCATGCGCAAACCTACGACGGCTGCGCGAGGGCGGTCACTCCTTCTGCGTCTCGGTCGTGCCCTTGATGACCTCGATCGGAGTTCGGATGAGGCCCATGGCGTAGCGTTGGCCCGTCCGCTCGCCGGTGATGATCGTCTGCAGCGTGGTGCGGCCACGGTCCGACCGGCGTGGGGCGCTCGGCAGCGGTGGGATCGGTTGGGCCACCGGCTGCGGCCCGCGATCGATGGGCGCGAGGCGCGTCACCGGCTCGAGAGCGCCCGGCCCCGGCTCCGGGCGCTCTGCGAACGACGACGCCATCCCCAGCACCGCAGTCAGCCCCGCCGCGATCGCCGCCACCCGGACGCGCACCGACCAGGCGGCGTCGCGCAGGCGATCCTTGAGCCCTTTGGGACAGTCTGCGGTGAGCACGGTGCCGTCGGTGCGTTGATAGAGCCGCGCGCAGAACTTGCCCTCGGTGGCGGTGATCAGCGCCTCGACCTCGGCGCGAGTCAGGTTGGAGAGGTCGTAAACATTCTTGTTACATGCGCCGCAATGACGAAGGCGCGCGTCGCCGGGCATGGCGTCCCAGTTGGCGGAGCAGGGGCTGGCCACCTCGAGTCGCAGGGGCTCCGACATGACCACCTCCAGGGCGCGCGTGGCGTCGTGGAGATGGAACGGGGCAGGGCGGCGAACGGTTCGATCGCCTCAGCGCGGGGGCGCGTCGGGGCGGCGGAGCGACATGCGGACCATGTCGTGGAAGTGGCCGCCCACGAAGTACTCGTCGAGGAGCACGCCCTCGAAGTCGAAGCCGAGCTGGAGGTACATGGCCTGGGAGCGGCGGTTGTCCTTGCGGACGATGAGCCAGAGCTTGTGCAGGCCGAGCTGCTCCCAGGCGATGGGCAGGAGCGCGCGGATCGCCGCGGGGCCGAAGCCGTTGCCCTGCTCGGACTTCTTCACCACCACGAAGAGCCGCCCGTTCTTCGCGGGCCAGTAGATCTGGTTGATCGACACCTGGCCGATGTAGCGCTCGCCGGCAAAGACGCTGAAGGCGCGGTCATTGGCGGAGGCGAGCAGGGTGCGGAGGTAGCGCTCTTCGTCGGCGCGGGTGATGTCGGATTGGCGGTTGGCGAAGTACTGGAGCACGTCGTGATCGTTCACCCAGCTCATGACGTGATCCAGGTGATCGAGGCTCAGCGGCTCGAGGCGCACGTCGTCGCTCATGGTCGCGATGGTAGCGCGAGCGGGACGCCAGAGCTGAAAGCACGCGAACGGCCGTCGCGCGAGGGCGCGCCGGCGGGCCCGGGACGCTCGGGTTTCCCCACTTCACTCGCCAGATGCAAGTGCTTCGGGAACAGTGATCGTGACTGGTGAACCGTGAGCCGCTCACCGAGTACCAGTCACGGTCACCGTTCCCCAAGCACGTGTGCGCCCGGGTGAAGCAGGGAAACCTCGCACCCCTGCCCTGCACCCCGACCACCCGCGCATCACCCCGGGGGCGCGATGTGCTGCAGCGGTTGCTCGATGCGGTAGGCGGGGATCGCTCCCAGCAGCAGGTCGTCGGGGTAGCAGTAGGCCCAGTCCTCACCCGGCTCGAACGACTTGATCACCGGGTGCTGCGTGGTGTGCGCGTGCTGCGTCGCATGCCGGTGCGGCGAGCTGTCGCAGCAGCCCACGTGCCCACACGTCATGCACAGCCGCAGGTGCACCCAGTCGCTCCCCATCGCCAGGCACTCGGCGCACCCCACGCTCCCCGGCTCCACCACCGGTCGACGCGGCGACTCCAACTTCTCCAGGTGAAAGCACTCGTGCTCCATGTGGACCTCCGGTCCCAAAAGCGTGGAACCGGATCCCGAAATCGGCAAAGGCCGCCGCTCCACCGCTCGCATTGGCGCGAAGTCTCCTCG
Organism: Deltaproteobacteria bacterium; assembly: GCA_018266075.1. Taxonomy (GTDB): domain Bacteria; phylum Myxococcota; class Myxococcia; order Myxococcales; family SZAS-1; genus SZAS-1. The sequence goes on from JAFEBB010000106.1 coordinate 12,158, forward strand.
GTCGCCCAACGCCACCGCTCTACCGCTCCAACGCTCCACTGCTCGCCTTGTCTCCAGGCCTCCTCGGTGCCGGCGGAGGTCTCGGCCCTAACTTCCGCGGAGAGGTCCACACCCATGCCCGTCGACGCCTGGCCCGAGCTCCCCCTGGACGCCTGGAAGGACACCGAGCAGTTGCTCCACCGCTGCATGCAGATCCCCGGCAAGCTGTGCCTCGCCCTCGCGGCGCAGCGAAACCACTTCTGGCAGGTCGCCTACCACCTGACCGCGCGCGGCCTCACCAGCACGCCGCTGCCGTACGGCGACGGCACCTTCGAGATCCGCTTCGATCTCGTGGACCACGGCGTCCACGTGGAGACCAGCTCCGGCGCGCGGCGCTCGATGCCGCTGGTGACGCGCTCCGTGGCCGCGTTCCACGCCGAGCTCATGGCCGTGCTCGGCGCCCTCGGCATCGAGGTGCACATCTGGAACATGCCCGTGGAGATGGCGGATCCCATCCCCTTCGACGAAGACCACGCGGTGCGCACCTACGACGCGGAGATGGCCAACCGCTTCTTCCGGGTGCTGCTCCAGGCCGACCAGGCGCTCAAGGCGTTCGCGTCGCAGTTCGTGGGCAAGCAGAGCCCCACCCACTTCTTCTGGGGCAGCTTCGACCTCGCCCAGACGCGCTTCTCCGGGCGTCGCGCGCCGCCTCGCCCGGGCGCCGATCGCCTGACGCGCGAGAGCTACTCGCACGAGGAGATCAGCGTGGGCTTCTGGCCGGGTACCGAGGGCGTCTGCGACGCGAGCTTCTACGCCTACGCCGCGCCCGAGCCCGCAGGCTTCCGGACGGCGGCGGTGCACCCCGCAGCCGCGTACTACTCCGAGCGGCTGGGTGAATACGTGATGCCTTACGAAGCCGTGCGACGCGCCGCGCATCCACGCGAGCGGATCGTGGAGTTCTGCCAGAGCGTCTATGAAGCCGGCGCGAGCCTGGGCGGTTGGGATCGCGCGGCGCTCGAGCGCGCGCCGGTGTTGGGCGCGACGACCATCGAAGACGTGCACGTCTCAACCTGAGCGCTCACGCGCCGGGGACGTAGCCGCCCATCGCCCAGAGGAACAACGCCGCGATGGCCATCGCCAGCGTGAACAGCGCGCCGATGGCACCGGCGATGCGCGCGCCGAGTCCCGGTCCGACGATCAGCGCCGCGAGCCCACAGGTGAGGCCCAGCGCGAACAAGCCCGTCCCGACGAAGAACGCGACGTTCGACGGCTGCTGGATGCGCGGCGTGTTCCACTCGATCACCACCACGGCCGCGAGCGCCGCCGCGGGAGCCACGTACGACCCAATCGCCAAGCCGAGCTGAGCACCGCGGGAAGCCATCGGTGCCCGTCAGAATACGGCGACTCGGCCCCAGCTCCAGCGTGCGCATATGCGTCGTAGACGCTCCAGCCCCAGAGGCCGATGTCGGCGGCCATCAGCCCGTAGGCCGCGTCGCGGAGCGCGGGCTTCTCGGACGACACGCCCGCCTGGTCGAGCACGCCCGCAGCGACCGCCACCAGCAGCCCGTCTGGAAGCGGCGGCGAAGGACTGCCGCCCCTCGTGTCGCGAACTTCCGCATGCCAGTCGAAAGATGCGGATGTTCACTGACAGTCACATGCTAAGCTGCGTCGCGGGGGAAGGAAGCAGACCTCTCTTCGCGGTCCACGACCCCATGCCCATCACGCTGTTGAAGGAGCTCCCCGAAGTGCGCTTTGGCCACTGGGGCCCGGTGTTCGTCTCGGTGTGGTTCTCGGAGCTGACGGAGCGCTCGCTCGACGCGCTCGAGAGCCACCAGCGCGACCTGGCGAAGCGCTACCCGTCGGTCACGCTGCTCTCGGTGGTGGTGGGCGCGTCGAAGGCGCCGCCGCCGGAGCTGCGCGATCGCATCAAGGCGCAGTCGAACGAGCTGCGGAAGCAGCGCATCGGCAACATCGTGGCCGTGACCAACAAGGGCGTGGGCGCGATCATCGCCCGCACCTTCCTCGCGGCGCTCAGCCTCATCAGCGACGAGAAGATGATCATCGTGAAGACCGCGCGCGAAGCCGCAGAGGCCGCGCGCGCGATCCCGGGGCAGGCGGGCGAGGTGATCGCCCACGCGTCGCTCGGCGAGGAGTTGGAAGCGTTCGTGGCGCAGGCGGCGCCCCAGGCTGCCTCCAGCTCCTGAGCTACCTCTGCGCCTCGACCACGGCCTTGAGCGAGGCCAGCGTGTCGGTCATGGAGCCCTTCACCAGCGGCTTCATCAAGGCGACGACCAGCCTCTTGCCCAGCGAGACGGCCGAGGCGGTCACCACGAACGTCACCCGGGTGCCGGCCTCGGTCGGCCTGAGCTCGAAGCGGTCGGTGGTCTCGAACGACGAGCCCTCCCGGCTGGCCTTGGCCAGCACGCGCGGCGGATCGAACTCGGTGACCTCGAAGAACTCTTCGATGCGTCCGAAGCTCCCAATCAGGTTGGCCACGTTCTTCACGCGCGTGCCCACGCCCATGGGGCCGGGCGTCACCTGCTCGCACGACACGTTCTGCTTCACGATGAGCTTGTGGTTCGGGTGGTGCGCGAGGAAGGCGAAGATCTCCTCGGGCGGCTTGCGAATCTCGATTGATTCCTTCAGATCCATGAGGACGCACCAAGTCCGCGTGAAGCCGTAAAACAAGTAACACGGTTGTTCGATCGACTCAAACGGCGGCGGTCGGACTGGCCTCGACCAGCGAGGCTTCTGTCGACGGTTGGCTCGGGGCAGCCACGGCCCGACCTCGACGGGTTGGCGCGAGGGCTCGACGAGCTCGGGGTTCAAGCTTTCGGACTTCGGCGCCGTCGCGGCTGGGGGCGCTTTCTCATCCCGAAGACGGGCGACCACTCCATCCCCTGGGCCTCGAGCGCCGCCGCGCGGTCGGGCTCGAGCTCGCCCCTCCGGCGGAGCGCGCGCAGCCCACGGAGCCAGATCGAGAGCCGGCGCAAGGTGGGTGTGCGCGGCACGCGGGTGTGCCCGGTCTGCGCGGCAAGCTCCTCGAGCTCGCGCAGGTGCGCGTCCCAGCGGTCGTCGCCGGTCAGCTCGAGCTGCACGCCCAGCGCGCGGAGCCGCTGGAGCTGGCTCTCGCGCCGCCGTCCGGCGCGGGCCGCACGCTTCTGCCTCCGGAGCCAGCTCGCCAGCGAGGAGGCCCGGCCGAGGAGGTCCGGGCGCGTTGGCCACGATTCCGGCGGTGTCGGGAAGGCCGGCTCGAGCCAGGTCGGGCGACCGACATTTCGCCGGCGGGAGAGGTGCTGCCGCGGCTCCGGGTCCAGGCGCTCCCGAGGATTTCGGGCGCGCCGCGCGCGCGGGCTCGCGAGCCGTTACGGAGCGGACGGTATTCGTAACAATTTGAAAGGACTATTAACTTTTGTGTTCCGGGAGAGAGCGGCTCTGTTCCCGAACCCGAGCGGAGTCTTCGAGAAGAGCGCGAGACTGTTCGAGAGCTGATGCGGAGGATCCTGGAGCTCACGCGGACGGTTCGGAGAGAGCTCCGAGGTGTCCAGGAAGAATGAAGAACTGACGCCCTGGTTCTTCGATGGCTTCGTCTTGGAGCGGGCTGTTGAGAGCCCGAGGATCACCAGTCGAGCGAGCGTCCCGGTCGCGACCCCGGCCGATCCGAGCTTCAGCAATGGCGCGCTCACGCGCTCCATGCAGTACGACGGCAGCGGCAACCCGGTCGGCCTGACGGACGCCAAGGGCCAGACGACGACCACGACGTTCGGCATTCTCAATCGCGCAGGGACCACCAGCTACGCGTCCTCGTTGCAGCTCGACCTGCCGAGCCTCGCGAGCGTCACGTTCACCTACGACGGCAACGGGAATCGCACCCAGATCGACGAGCTCAAAAACACCATCGGTGGGCAGGTCCACGAGGTCACCAATCGCGGATTCGATAGCCTCGATCGGTTGAAGTCGGAGACCCGGTACGACGGCAAGGTTGTGAAGTATGGGTACGACTTCAAAGGAAATCGCACCAGCGTCACCGACCCGGACCTGGCCGCGACGACCTATCTCTACGACGGCCAGGACCGGCTGCACGCGGCGATCACCCCGGACGGGACGACCTATTACACTTACGACTTCGACTCGCTGCTGCTGGGCTCGACCGAGCCCAACGGCGTCAGCGAATCCCGCGGCTACGACGCCGCGCGTCGCCTCTCGAGCATCGACACGGCCGTCACCGGAAACGCGCTCAGCCACTTCGGGTACACGTACGACGCCAACGGCAATCGCGCGACGCTGAGCGAGCAGCGGACGAACCCGAGCACGCAGACCCTCAACACTGCCGAGGCGACGGGCTACGGCTACGACCTGCTCGATCGACTCGTCGCGGTCGCGTATCCCGACGGCCACGCGGCGCTCTACAACCTCGACCCGGTCGGCAATCGCATCGGCGAGCGGAGCGCGCCCACGAGCACGGTGGGGACGCTGGACGCGCTGGCGTACACGCGGGCGACGAACCTCACCGAGGACGTGACGGCCCAGTTCAATCGGGTGAACTGGCTGAGGTCGCGGAGCGACGCGTTGAACGTGGCGAGCAACGTCACGTTTGCGTACGACGCGAACGGGAACGTGGCGAGCGAGCTCACGAGCGCGCGGGCGCGTGCGCTGCACTGGGACGTGCGGGACACGCTGACGGACGTGGTGGACAACGGCGTCACGGTCGGCGTTTACGACTATTGCTACTCGAAGCAGCGGGTGAAGCGGGCGACGGCGAACGAGCACGTGGAGTACGTGCTGGATGACAAGTTCGTGCTCGAGGAGACCGACGGCTCGCAGGCGAGCCACCCGAGCTACCGGCGGTATCACTATGCAAACGCGCCGCTGGAGGTGGTGGACCAGGTTGGGAGCAGGTTCTACACGAACGACGCCGAGGGCAGCCCGAGCGATCTGACGAACCTCAACGGTACTGTGCAGAGAGCTATTCAGTACGACGCGTGGGGAAAGAACCGGAACAACACGGCGCCGACGAGCGCAGAGCCGAAGCTCGGGTACACGGGGCATCAGCTCGATGTGGAGACGGGCCTCGTGTACGCGCGGGCGAGGTACTACGACAGCGAGCTGGGGATCTTCCTGTCGAGTGACCCGAGGGAGCCGGGAGTGGGGGATGCGCCGTGGCTGAATCGGTATCTGTATGTGAAGGGGAATCCGCTCATCTATGAGGATCCGGATGGGTTGAGGGATCTCTCGACCGAAGCCGAGATCAAGGACATGACGCCGGACGAGATCCAGGCGGGCAACGATCAAATCCGACAGGAAGCGGCGGTTGGTCAGCAGCAGGAGGAGGAGTGCGCTCGCATCGGATGCATCAATGCAGGCAACTCCGCTGATACGCCAATTGGGATAGCTCTCCCAGGGCATCCGCGAAGCTCACGCAGGATATGAGCGAAGTCGCCGCCAACGGATACCCGATAACGGCGACGGCCTTCCAGACGGGTGGGCAATTCGCAATTGGCGTCCTCGCGAGCGCCAATCAGGCCGTCGACGACCCCTCGACGGTCGTCACCAGCGCAGCCGCGCTGCCGGGAGAGGCGTACCGTGGCTTCAATGCGGCGCTCGACCCGAAGCTGAACTCGGATCAGAGGTGGACCGCATTCGCTCAAGGCCTCGGAGCGACTAGCCAAGGAGTGCTCATCGTTGCTGGCGGCCTGGAGGCCAAGGCTGCTGTTGGACGGTCCGTTGAGAGGGCGATGTCCCTCGCACTGTTGAAAGTCGGCGGCGGGAGCGAGGCTTCTACGCAG
>JAFEBB010000107.1 GCA_018266075.1 Deltaproteobacteria bacterium
CTCCAGAGCGTGCCCGCTCCGACCGGCGGTGATGCCACCGCCATCGCGCCCCTGGGTCAACGGCGCGAGTGGTCCTCGGCAGTTCAACGGCTCGGGGCACGGATGCCGGCCTCTTCTTTTTCCGCTCCCTACAAGCCTCCGATGAGCGCGAGAGCAGATTCCCTCTCGTCGAGCGCGTCGAGCAGCGCGTCGAGTCGAGCGCCGGGATCGGGTTGGCCGGCCTGGACGTCTTTGAGCGCGTGCAGGATGAGGGACCGCTCCAGGGCCTCGGCCAACGCGCGCATCACGACCCTCAGGCTCAGCGGAGGGTAGCCCGGCTCGCGGCCCAGGTCCGCGTGCTCGACCAGCTCGCGCAAAGAGGCCGAGCCGACCCGCACAGAGCGCTCAGGCGTCAGGGCGGCGATGGCCGTCGCCTTGCGAGTGGCTGCATCCTCGCCCACGAAGCTCTGCTCCAGATCAAAGCGGAGCGTGCTCATGGCGTAGTTGTGAATGTCGAAGACAGGCGCACCCCAATCGATCTTGGGTTTCCCCGTGGGAACGATGGCTCCAATCCGTGCTGCCTCGGCGGGGAGAAGATCAATCAATAGCCGCTGCCAGCGACGGAGCGCCCAGCCCAGGATGGGGACAATCCGCTTCTGCTGCTGGGCCCGCGACTTCTTGGCATCCGTCGCGGCCTTGAGGTTGGCGGCGCGCGCGAGGGCCGCAGCCTCAGCCGCCTGCCCCAGCGGCGCGACGAACCAGCTGACGACGGGACACAGGTCGGCCCCCAGCGGCCCGGCGGGTCGCGCGGCGAGCTTCGCCGCGTCAGCCCGGTCCTCATCGGTGACGATTCCGAAGCGGTGAACATCCACGCCCGGGCCTGCGACCACGAGGCTGATCTCGCCCGCGGCGTCGTGACCCGTCACGCACGAAAAGACGCCGTCGCCCGTATCGAGCGCGTAGACCATTCGCCCGAGCAGCTTCTCGAAGCCGTGATGGTCGCCGTCGACGGGGAGCTGCGCATCCGAGGGATCCTCGGCCGAGTCCCAGATGCCGAAGACGCCGCTGTCCACGCCGCCCGAGGGCGCATGCTCCCATCGGACCACGGGCGTTTCCCGGGCCCGCGCGATGATCACCGGTTCTTCGCCAAGGTCGTCGGCACCCACCAGACAGCGGGTGACGCCGAGCTTCAGGTCGCCCGAGGAGCCGGTGATGGCGTCCCCCACCGCCAGCGTGCCGGAGGGGATGGACAGCTCACCGATCTCTCCGCCAGCGCGAAGCACGCGCCGATTGAGCCACTCCATCTTCAGCTTTTCCATCCGACCCTCGAAGAAGAAGACTCGCCTGCTCAGCGACGCCCGTCATGCGAATCCTGACGCCGGCCAGTCCCGCTGCGTGTCCCCAGAGTCGTGCGAGCTCGTCGAGCCACAGGGGCGCTACGCGACGCCCTGCGCACTCACGGCCAGCTTGCCGTACCAAGCCACGAGCTTGTCGGCGAGGAGCCGGGTGGCTGCAGCCTCGGACAGGCTGGGGTCGACGTTCGCGCGAATGGTCACCTTCGCCTCGTGCAGACCGGCGCGCCCGGTCGCCGGCGACAGCGCGAGCTTGCCGCCCTCCCAGCGCCCCATATTCAGCAATGGAATCGTTAGAAAGCCCCAGCAGCTCGAGTCGGGCTCGATGCCGCTGAGACCGAGCGTGACCTTCGTCCGAAAGCCCAGGCTCGCCACCTGACTGACGATGCGCTTGCGGAATGCAGGGTGGGTCTGGGTGAAGTAGCCGTTGATGTGGATGGTCTTCGGCGCCTTGGCCGCCTTCGTCGCCTTCGCCGGCTTCTTCATGAGGAGCGGGCCCACCTGGTAGGCGGCGACCTCCGCGAGGGCCTCCAGCTTCTCTTTCTCCGTCGGCTCGCCGGTCCTCACGATGACCAGGTTCTTCAGCGGGAGGCGCTGGGCCATACCCATGCGCGTCACGGTCAGGGTCATGGCCACCTTGTACCTCCAGCCGCTCTTCACGACGGACATCGAAATCCCGCTGGCGGCCAGCGCGAGCTCGTCCGTCGCACCGGTCGCAGCCTGCACGTCGACCTTCATCCCATTCTTGAGGCCGTACTCCTTGGGGTTGGAGGTCAGCTCCTGGGCGATGGCCCGGGCGATGGCGCGGCTGCTCGAGTCGGCATGAAGGGTTGGCATGGGCCACTTCTACTCAGCCAGCTTCGTCGCCGACAGTGCTCGGGCCGCCAGAACGACGTGCGTCGCGCGCCATCGAAAATCCCTTGTCGGGTTGGTCTCTCGTGCAGCCGCTCTACGCCGCCGGGACGGCCTCGTGACCTGCTCGTTGACCAATTGGAAGCGACGCCGGCGAGGTGTCTCGCAGCTTCAAGGCGCCGAGCTTCCACTCGTTGCAGGGCGTCACGTCGAACACGGCGGTCTCGTGAAGCTGACCGCCGAGGGTTGCCCGCGCCTTGGCTCCCCGCCCAGAGGCAAGCCATGCGAGTCCCTATCTAACGCTCGAGCCGAACCGGACGTTAGCCGCGCGGAGCCTGCTCCGCACCGAGACGGGCAGCTCGACGGTTCCACGAGGGTCGGAACAGGAGCCCCCAACCGACAAAGAAGAGAAGGACGGCCGGTCCCACGAAGAGCGGTATCCGACCAGCCGAGCTCCTGCCGGTACTTACAAGGAAGACACTGATCGCAATTCCGTACACGACACCATAGAGAAGAGCCATCAGGGCCAATCGCGCGACGGAGATGGTCACGTTCTTGGCTGGCCGGAGGAACACGAACGGCCACCAACCCCAATCGTAGTCGTTCAGCTTGTTGATGCTGTCGTCGAGGCTCATTCGGCAGGTCCTGTGACGGTTCAGGGCAGGCTCGACTTGGCCGCTGCCGCCCGGGCGCTTGCCGAGGCTACCCGTTCACCGAGCCGGCGCAATCGAGTGCGCGCCACCATCGGACGGACACTCGCAGCGCACGTCCCCGCGGGCCTCACCGCACGCCAGCTCCTCGCGTCCCGGGAGGTAGTCGTCGTAGCTGCAGCCCTGAGCTCCGAAGACGGGATCGGACTCGACCGTGCACCGCTCCCGTGCGACGAGCCCAACTTCGCAACCCGCGGTTGTGGACCTCACCGTGAAGAGGTCGGCGCCAGCGTCGACCTGAAGCACCACCAGACCGCTGCTGTCTCTGGTCACGCTGGGCGTGCTCGACGCGGGCAAAAGTCTCGCGGCGTGGACGCCACCGTCGGTGGGACAATCACAAGTCAGCCCGGCCCGCGCCTGGCCACACCGAAGCGTGCGCGCGGGATTCAGGAGCTCGGCGTCATCGCCAGTCCCACCATCGAGGAGGCCACATGTTTGCGCTCCCTGGTGGAGCCGGCATCCAGCTTCGACGGGTTCGACGCGATATTGCGCATGCAGGCCGGCCCCGAAGGGCAAGTCGATCACCTGCCACGCGCGCTCGACGCTCGCGCCGCGCGCGGCCCCAAGGATGGCCAGTGCCAGCAGCGCAAGAGTGACCGACCGCATCGAGCGATTCTGCCGAACCTGGCGTGGCCGTGTGCCGCCCGTTCCCAGCGTCGGCCGCGCCTCTCGATTCTTTAATCATCGGCCGCGCTCGATCGGCCTGCTACCTTCGCGCGATGCGACGGAGCGGGCGAGCACGGCTGGCGTGTGCGTGGGGACTGCTGTGCGCCGGCTGCACCGCGGTCGCTCCGCACAACGCGATGTTTGGACAGCTCGCGCGGCCGATGGATCCCGGCGACGCCGAGGTGGCGCTGAGCACGGGCGCGGAGCTGCAGCTCAAGCCGTCGGAGTTTCCAGGCACGAGCGGCGATGTGCAGGTGGGCCTTCCCGTGGCCGCGGGCCGTGTCGCGTACGGCGCCTCGAAGCGCGTGGAGCTCGAGCTCGGCGCGAGCGCGGCGGGGCTCTCGCCGGGCGTGAAGATCGGCGGGACCTCGGGGCGGCTCAGCTACGCGGTCCTGCCCGAGGTGGGCGTTGGCTACTTCCACCAGTCCAGCCAGATCAATCTCCCCACCAACGGGTCGTTGGTCAGCGTGCCCGGGGAAAACCTCATCCTCACCCCCGGGATCAAGCTGCTGCTCTCGCACGACTCGGGACTCTATGCGGGCGTGAGCTACGACTTCCTCCGCCACACCGTGGCGAACAGCATCCCGGACGCGGTGACGGCGAGCTCCGGGACCGACACCACCGCGCACGAGCTGACCGCGGCGGTGGGCTTCAGCACCGGCGGCCGGTTGATCGTGAGGCCGGAGCTCTCGGTGCTGTTCTGCCCTTTCCAGTCGACGACCTTCGCTGGAAGCTTCGGGATCTCGCCACAGTCCTCGAGCTTCTGGGCGGTGACCACGAGCGTCACGTTCGCGATTCGCAGCGCAGCCGTCCCACCCGCCGAGCCCACGGTCCGGACGCCAGAGCACGACGTGCGCTTCGATGCGCCGCCGATCATCCACTGACGGCGGGTGCGGTGGGCTTGCAGCAAGCTTCTACTTGCGCGGTGGAGCGAGCCGCTCCGTTCATCAACGTCGCCGGCGTGAGCGCGACGTCGAAGACAACCTGGTCTTGCTCGCTCCGAAGAAGGGCATGGCTGCGGCCTGCCTCACCCACGAGGCTGCCTGGCTCTCGTCGAGCTCGTCCGCGGACGCCAGCTCGACGCCGCGCGTGGACTTGCCCATTCCGATCGGCGTCACCGGCGGCTCCGGCTCGAGCTCGGTGCCGCGGATGAACATGAGCTTTACATGGCCGACGAAAGCGCCGGATGAGAAGCACCAGCCGCCGCCGACGCCGTAGTACGCCATTCCCCACTTCACGCCGCGCTGGAGGTCCGGCAGCGTCTTGGCCGCCAGGGCATCGATGCGCTCGGCGATGCCGCGCTGAGGCTGCGGAAGGCTGGCGATGTAATCGAAGACGGGCTGGTCACCCTCGGCGGCCTTCGCGGCGCTCGCCTTTCCCGTCATGGCGACCCGTAGCTTCGTCGTCGTCTTGCGCTGGGTGGTCTTCGGCGCTTTGGCCTTGGGCTTCGTGACGCGTTTCATGGGGCTCCCGTTCGGTCCCTGCGCACGCGCTCCGATATTTTACATTGTCGGAGCTGATGAACGCTGACCCGTCGCGCGCCTTAATTCTTCGAGACGATCTGGGCTTGGTCCACCTTGGCAACTGCACGTGAATCCTCGGCGAGAAGATCAGGCAACCTCTCCACAACTCCATCGCGAAGGGCGAGCCGGACCACCGTTCCATGCTCCGCGCTCAGGCCGCCGTCCGGCGAGACCTTCAAGCACGAGCCGGAGGTGATGCCGTAGCCGACCGTCCCTTCGCGCTCGAGGCGAAGCAGGGCACGCAGCTCCGGCCAGTCGTCCTCTTCGTCGTGCACGTCGCAAATCACCGGGGCAATCCCGAGGCACGGAAAGATCGTCGCGCTGCTCTCGTCCGCGGGGGCCGTCCAGCGCACCCACTCCCTTCCCAGGATGATGCTCCCGGCCGAGATGCCGAAGAACAGCTTCGATGTCTGGGCGAGGTCCTGGAAGAACGCGTCCATGCCCTTGTCTCGCAGGATCTGCGCTCCCGCATCGACGTCGCCGCCACTGAAGAAGATGGCGTCGGCTGCCAGGCATTGCTCGCGCGCCAGTTCCAGATCGGCGTTCTTCGGAGCAATCACGACTCGCGTGATGCGGCAGCGGACCTTCATTCTCAACAAGCCCGTCACCAGCAAGTACACGAGCCAGTTGTCGCGAAAGCTCGCCACCCCGATATAGGCAATGGTGGGCCGCTCCTTGTTGAGTTGAGCAAGCACCGGGCCGAGGCGCTCGAGGGTTGCCCGCGCCTGGGCTCCCCGCCCGGAGGCAAACAGATACATCGGTCGCCGGTCGGCCATGCGAGCCCCTACCCACCCCGAGCGATGGCGCACTCCAGGCGCCGACGACAGCTCCGCGGCCCACCTGCAGGCTCCCAGCGGAGCTGCACGAGCGTAGCACCTGACGAGGAAGCGGCTCGCCGCGCGGATCGCCGTCGGGACGGAGCGAGAATTTCGAGGAACGGTCCAGGCATCAGCAGCCACGGCAGGATCCAGGTTGTCCGCGGCACAGCTGGCGCCACCATCGCCGAGCAGAGTGGCCGGCGCTCCTGGCGGGCGTGGTGACCCGTTCGCGCTGTGCCCGTGTGTCCCCAAGGCAGGTCGTGCCGCTGAAGCTCGAGGCGCCCAAGAGAATGACCCAGCTGCCCAGCGAAACCATCGCGTGGCCGCTGCCAACTGTCGGAAACGCCGTCGGCGACCACCGGTCCAGGCTCGAGCGAGGTCGTTTGCGTTCAAAGCATTTGCGGCGCCGCGTCCGCCGACTTATAAACCGACCAGTCGGTCAGTTATGGGAGGGCCGGTGACTCCGCGTCCAGACGTCAGCGCAGACCGCAAGGAGCAGATCCTGGGCGCCGCGGCCCGGGTCTTCGCCAAGCTCGGCTTCCAGAAGGCGCGCATGGACGACATCGTCGCCGCCTCGGGGCTCTCCAAGGGCGCGCTCTACTGGTACTTCGCCAGCAAGGACGACCTCATCGTGGGGCTGCTCGACCGCATCTTCGGCGGCAGCGTGCACCAGCTGGAGGCCGCATTGGAGGAGGGCGGCCCGGTGCCCGCGCAGCTGCGCCGGCTGGCCCAGACCATCCTCCATGACGTCGAGCGCAGCCAGGCGCTCATCCCCATCACCTACGAGTTCTACGTGGTGGCCATGCGCAGCAAGGCGGTGCGCAGGTACATCCGCGCCTACTACGCCCGCTACCGCAAGAGCCTGGTGCGGCTGCTGCACCAGGGACAGGCGCGCGGCGAGCTGCGCCCCGAGCTCGACGCCGACGTGGCCGCGCTGAGCTTCGTGGCCCTGATCGAGGGCCTGATCCTGGTGTGGGTCATCGACCCCGAGGCCGTCCGCTTCCCCCGGGACATCGCCGCCGCCGTCGAGCAATCGCTCCAGGGCATGGAGCTCGCGCCCACCAAGGGCCGCAAGACCGAACGGGAGAAGCCATGAGAAAGCTCTCGCTGCTGGCGCTGTGTGTCCCGCTGCTCACCGCCGGGCCCGCCCGGGCCGACGAGGAGGTGAAGCAGCTCCTGCACCAGGTCGACGAGCTCTACCGGGGCAGCTCCAGCGAGGCCACGGTGCAGATGCACATCAAGACCGCCAACTGGGAGCGGAACATGGAGATGCGGGTGGCCTCGCAGGGCACCGACCAGGCCCTGGTCCGCATCTTGGCGCCGGCCAAGGACAAGGGCACCACCACCCTGCGGGTGGGCGACAACCTCTGGAACTACCTCCCCAAGGTGGACCGCACCATCAAGGTCCCCGCGGCCATGATGTCCAACTCCTGGATGGGCAGTCACTTCACCAACGACGACCTGGTCCAGGAGTCGCGGCTGGAGAAGGACTACACCAGCCAGATCACCCAGCGGCCCAGCGGCAAAGACGGCAGCTACGTCATCGAGCTGGTGCCCAAGCCCAACGCCCCGGTGGTCTGGGGAAAGGTCGAGCTCACCCTCGGCGCGGACAAGCTCCCCAAGGAGCAGCGCTACTTCGACGAGAAGGGCAAGCTGGTGCGCACCCTGGCCTACGGCGACGTGAAGGCGCTGGGCGGCCGCAAGCTGCCCAGCTCCCTCACCGTGACCCCCACCGACAAGCCGGGGGAGTTCACCACGCTCACCTACGTGGACCTCAACCTCGACGCCCACCTGCCGCCCGAGACCTTCTCCCTCCAGGCCCTGCGGAAGTAGCCCATGGCCGTCCTCGCCAAGATCGCCTGGCGCAACGTGGGCCGGCAGCGGCGCCGCTCGCTGATCACCGCCACCGCCATGGCCGTGGGCGTGGCCATGAGCATGGCCGCCATCGCCCTCACCGACGGCATGTACGGCCGGCTCTTCGAGGGCCTGGTGCGCACCCACCTCGGCGACGTGCAGGTGCACCAGGCCGACTGGCCCAAGCGCCACGCGCTCAACGCCAGCTTCCCCGAGGCCAGCACCCTGAAGGCGCTCGACGGCCTCTCGGGCGCCGCGGGCATCGCCCCGCGCGCCTACGGCTTTGCCCTGGTGGGGCTGGGCGACCAGGCGGCCGGCGTCCGGCTGGCGGGCGTGGACCCGGTGCGCGAGGCGAGGGTGAGCCTGGTCCACGGCCGCATGGTCCAGGGCCGCTACCTGGACGCCAAGGCCGACCACGAGGTGATCCTCGGGCGCGAGCTGGCCCAGACCCTCCACGCCCAGCTCGGCGACCAGATCGTGGCCGTGACCCAGGCCGCGGATGGCTCCCTGGGCAACGACCTCTTCCGGGTGGTGGGCCTGTTCTCCACCGGCGCCGCCGACCTCGACCGGGGCACCGCCTTCCTCCACCTGAAGGACCTGCAGGAGCTGCTGGTCATCCCCGACCGGCTGCACGAGGTGGCGCTGGCCGCGTCCGCGCGCGACGGCGCCGACGCCCTCGCCGCCGAGGCCCGCCAGGCCTTGGGCGGCGGCCTGGAGGTGAAGACCTGGCGCCAGCTCGACCCCAACGCGGCCACCATGCTCTCCATGCAGGACGCCATGGCCTGGATCCTCCTGGCCATCGTCTTCGCGGTGGCCGCCTTCGGCGTGCTCAACACCATGCTCATGGCCGTCTTCGAGCGCACCCACGAACTGGGGGTGCTGCGCGCCCTGGGGCTCACCCCGGCGCAGGTGGTGCGGATGGTGATGCTCGAGTCGCTGATGCTCTCCGTCGTGGCCGGGTGGGTGGGCATTGGCCTGGGCGCGCTGCTCGACACCTACCTGGTGCGCCACGGCCTGGACCTGAGCGCCTTCGTCCAGGGCTTCTCCTGGGCGGGGGTGAGCTTCGACCCGGTGATGCGCGGCGAGATCCGCCTCGACCGCATCTGGACGGTCGCGGTGGCCCTGGTGATCGTGGCGGTGGTCTCCGCGATCTGGCCGGCGGTGCGCGCCGCCCGGCTCCAGCCCACCACGGCCATGAGGGAGGGCTGAGATGACCCCCGGCGAGCTCGTCCGACTCTCCTGGCGCAACCTGGGCCGCAACCGTCGGCGCACGATCATCACCGTGGCCGCCATCTCCATCTCGCTGGCGCTGCTGGTGGTCTCCAGCGACATGGGCGACGGCTTCCACCAGGCGATGATCGCCGAGGGGGTGAGCTACCAGGCCGGCCACGTGGTGGTGCAGGCGCCCGACTACCAGGCCCACCCCGAGGCCTCCAAGGTGGTGCCCGACGCCCCCGCGGTGGAGGCCACGGTGGCCCGCGCCGTGCCCGGGGCGAAGGTGGTGCCGCGCGTCTTCCTCCAGGGCCTCTTGAGCACCCCGGAGAACTCGGTGGGCGTGCAGGTCACCGGGGTGGACCCGGCGCTCGAGGCCAGCGTGGAGAGCCTGCCCGGCAAGATCGTCAAGGGCAGCTACCTCGAGCCGAACGACGACCGGGGCATCGTCTTCGGCACCACCCTGGCCGAGACCCTGGGGGTGGGGCTGGGCGACAAGGTGGTGCTCATGGCCCAGCGCGGGGGCGAGATCCAGAGCCGGCTCTTCCGGGTGAAGGGCCTGTTCCGCACCGGGAGCCAGGAGATCGACGGCTTCTACGCCCAGGTCCCGCTCGCCGCGGCCCAGGCGGTGCTCGGGGTGGGGCAGGGCGTGAACCAGCTCTCGGTGCACCTCCAAGACGAGCACCGCACGCCCGAGGCCACCGCCCAGGTGAAGCGGGCGCTCGCCGGCCAGCGTCTGGAGGTCCTGCCCTGGCAGGCCGCGCTGCCGGAGCTGCACCAGTTCGTGGTGGTCGACGACGGGGGGCTCTACGCCTTCGTGATCATCATCGCGGTGATCGTCGCCCTGGGCATCCTCAACACCATCCTCATGTCGGTGCTGGAGCGCACCCACGAGTTCGGGGTGCTGCTCGCCCTGGGCATGACCCCCTGGGGCCTGGCGGGCATGGTGATGGCCGAGGCGGCGCTGCTGGGCCTCTTGGCCGCGGCCCTGGGCGGCGGGCTGGGCGCGCTGGGCAGCCTCCCGCTCGATCACTACGGCATCGACTACGCCCGCATGATCGGCCAGGGCACGGAGGTCGGCGGGGTGGTGATGGGCAGCACCCGCGTCTTCGGGCGCCTCTCGGTGGAGAAGACCGTGTTCTTCGCCACCGTGGCCTGGCTCATCACCGTCAGCGCCGCCATCTACCCCACCTGGAAGGCCGCCCGGCTCCGCCCGGTCGACGCCTTCCGCCACGTTTGAGGACGCCCATGGCCATCGTCGACGTGCAGCAGGTCACCCGGACGTACAAGCAGGGCTCGGTGGAGGTCCGCGCGCTGCGCGGGGTGGACCTGGCCATCGAGCCGGGCGAGTTCACCGCCCTCATGGGCCCCTCGGGCTCGGGCAAGACCACCCTGCTCAACCTGGTGGGCGGGCTCGACCGCCCCAGCACCGGCAAGGTCACCATCGACGGCCAGGACATCGCCGGGATGGGCGCCACCGCGCTCTCCCGCCTGCGCCTGCACCGGGTGGGCTTCGTGTTCCAGGCCTACAACCTCATCCCGGTGCTCACCGCCCTGGAGAACGCCGAGTTCGTGCTCCTGCTCCGCGGCGAGCCCGAGGCCGAGCGGCGGGAGAAGGTGCGCAAGGTGCTGGCCGAGGTGGGGCTGCAAGGACTGGAGGACCGGCGGCCGAGCGCGCTCAGCGGCGGGCAGCAGCAGCGGGTGGCGGTGGCCCGGGCCATCGCCGGGCAGCCGGCGCTGGTGCTGGCCGACGAGCCCACCGCCAACCTGGACTCCAAGACCGGCGACGCGCTGCTGGAGACCATGGGCCGGCTCAACCGGGAGCAGGGGGTGACCTTCGTCTTCGCCACCCACGACCCCAAGGTGATGGAACACGCCCGCCGGGTGGTGCGCCTGGTCGACGGGCAGATCGCCGAGGACCTGCGCAAGTGATCCGCGCGGGGCTGCTGGCGCTGCTCCTGCTCCCGGCGATCGCCCGGGCCGAGCCCCTTCCCGCGGCGAACGATGCGGGAGAGGCCCCCGTCGACGCGGGGGCTCCTGCGCCCGACGCGGGCGGAACCGAGGCCGCGGCGAACGATGCGGGAGAGGCCCCCGTCGGCGCGGGGGCTCCTGTGCCCGACGCGGGCGGAACCGAGGCCGCCCTCGGCGCGGCCGACGCCACCGCGGCTGAAGCGGAGGCCGACGGCGGCTCGACCGCCCGCGGCCTGCTCCCGAGCGTGGGCGGCGAGGTCCGCGGGTTCTTCGTGGGCATCTTCCCCTACCCGAGCGCGCTGCTCCCGCCCGACCCGATGGCCGAGGGCGCGCTGGACCTGCGGCTGAAGCTGGGCGGGCACCTCGGCGACCACGTGAAGTACAGCGTGCAGCCGGTGCTGGAGAGCGCCTTCATCTCCCACGAGCTGGGCATCCTCCCCGGCCTGGGGCTGAGCCTCACCGCCGGCTCGCCCCAGGCGGTGGACCTCACCTGGAAGCCGGTGGACGCCCCGCGCTTCCAGGCTGCGCTGCGCTTCGACCGGCTGCTGGTCGCTGCGGAGCTGCCCCACCTCACCCTCACCGTGGGCCGCCAGCCCATCTCCTTCGGCACCACCTTCTTCTTCCAGCCCGAGGACCTGGTGGCGCCCTTCACGCCCACCACCATCGACCGCGAGTACAAGCCCGGGGTCGACGCCCTGCGGGCCGACGTCTACCTGGGCGTCTCCGGCCAGCTCACCGCGGTGGTGGCCTACGCCGGCGCCTGGAACCCCGAGGGGGTGATCGGGATGTTGCGCGTCGGCGAGACCTTCGACGTCTGGGACGTGGGGCTCTTCGCCGCACGGGTGCGCGGCGACGGGGTGCTGGGCGCGGACACCGCGGGCAGCCTGGGGGCCTGGGCGGTGCGCAGCGAGGTCACCGTGACCTTCCGCGCCACGGGCGACTCGCCCTTCCTGCGCGCGGTGGTGGGGGTGGACCGGCAGTTCGACAAGGTCCGGCTGGCCGGCGAGGCCTACCTCCAGACCCTGGGCGCCACCCACCCCGACCAGTACCTGCCCTTCGCGCTCACCCCCGAGGTGCAGAGCGGGGAGCTCTGGTCGCTGGGGCGCGAGTACGTGGCCCTCAGCGCCGACGACGAGCTCAGCCCCATCGTGCACCTGGCGGCCTTCACGGTGACCAACCTCGCCGACCCCAGCTTCCTGGCTGGCGCCGACGTGGCCTGGAGCGTGGCCGACAACGCCGACCTGGAGGGCGGGCTCTACTACGGCCTCGGCGCGCGGCCGGTGGGCCTGGAGGCCAAGAGCGAGTTCGGGCTCTACCCGGCCACCGCCTATCTGGAGATGAAGAGCTACTTCTGAACCGTGTTCAGCTCCGCGCGCACCTCGGGCGGCACCGGCTTCCCTCCTTGCGCCCCGCCGCTCGGCGGTTAGCCTTTGGCTCAAATCGTTTGAGCTCAAAGTAATCGAGGTGGCCCGTGCTGGAGCGGATCCTTCCGTCGTTCTTCTTCGACCTGCACCTGGGGCCGCTCGCGCTCTGGCAGGTGCTCGGGCTGATCCTGGCGATGCCGTTGAGCGGCGGGGTTGGCCTGGCGCTGGCGAGGCTGGCGCTGCGGATCGCCGCGCGCGCGGCCGCGCGGACGCGCGCGAAGTGGGACGACGCGGCGGTGGCCGCGATGTCGGGCCCCGCGCAGCTGCTCGTGGCCGCGCTGCTCTTCGACGTGTCGATGCAGCTCCTCCGCCTGACCGACCAGGTGGAGGAGTCCGTCCGCAAGCTGCTCACCGTGCTCTTCCTGGGCGCGGCAGCTTGGCTGGCGCTGCGCATGGTGGCCTTTGCGGCCACCACCCTGGAGGCCGTGGTCGGCGCCAAGGGCTCCGACGAGCTCAAGCTGCGCGGCCTGCGAACGCAGATCGCGGTCCTGCAGCGGATTGCCATGGTGGTGGTGGTGCTGGTTGCGGGCTCGTTGATGCTGCTCCAGTTCGACGTGGTTCGCAGCGTGGGCGTGTCGCTGCTCGCTTCGGCCGGCGTGGCGGGCATCGTGCTCGGGCTGGCCGCGCAGAAGTCGATCGCCACCCTCCTGGCGGGCATCCAGCTCTCGCTCACCCAGCCGATGCGCATCGGCGACACCCTGATCATCGAGGGCGAGTGGGGCTGGGTGGAGGAGATCACCCTGACCTACGTGGTGGTGAAGGTCTGGGACCAGCGTCGGCTGGTGGTGCCCATCCACAAGTTCCTGGACAACGCGTTCCAGAACTGGACCAAGGTGGCGCCCGAGCTGCTCGGCACGGTCTTCCTGTACACGGACTTCGCGCTCCCCGTGGAGGCGGTGCGCCAGGCGCTCTCTCGCGTGCTCGAGGGCAACCCGCGCTGGGACGGCCGGGTGCAGGGCGTGCAGGTCACCAACCTCACCGACCGGACCATGGAGGTGCGGGCGCTGGTCTCCGCCGCCGACGCCGACAAGCTCTGGGACCTCCGCTGTGAGGTGCGCGAGAAGCTCATGGCCTGGCTCCGCGACTTCGAGGCCGGCCGCTACCTGCCTCGCACGCGCATCGACGCCCCGAACACGGAGCTCGTTCGAAGTGCCGCGGGGTAGTCGGGCTTGGTTCCCACGTCGCACTCGAGCTGGCTGCGAGGCGCCAGGGGTCGATCAGCTGCTCGACGAGGTGTCGTGCGCGATCGACGGCCCCCAGGCCAGCCGCGCCAGGATGCCGAACGCGAGCCCTCCGCCGACGGAGAGCACCGCGGTCGTGAGGTCGAGCTTGCCCAGCAGCGCCATGGCCGGGAACGAGGTCATCGGCGCGAGCGGGAACACGAACGGGAACACGAACCGCAGCGTGCCAAGGAACCCGGAGAGCGGCCCGCGCGCGGCGTCGAGGACGGAGTTGAAGAAGCAGCTGAGGTGGTCGATGCGCACGGCGAAGAACGCCGCGCTGATGACGGGGATCCAGCTCGGGTACAGCACCATCCTGCACCCCGCTCGCGGCCGCGGCCTGCGTGCTCATTGCGCCTACGGGAAGTGCGTGCATTGCACCACGCCGTCGCTGACGCTGCAGGCGAGGGTGGTCCACCGCGCGTTGCAGGCGAGTCCCGCATCGAGCGCGAAGCAGTTGCATGTGGGATCGGCGTTGCACGACGGAATGGCGACGCACGACCACAGGTGGGTGACGTAGCCCGGCCCGCCATTGTCTATCTCGTCGAGGCAGAACTCGGTGGGCGGGCAGACCAGGCCGTCACGGCCGCAGGCGACACCCAGGCGCGCGCCGCCGTCGACCTCCACGGCCGGGCCGGCGTCGGAGATGGAGCATGTGTCGCTGTCGCTCCCGGTCACGCAGGTGTCGCCGCAGCACGTGAAGAGGCAGTTCGCATTCGGCGGAATCGGCGCGGAGAAGTCGTAGTTCGTCATCTTCACGCACCCGCCGTCGCCGCCACCCAGCGAGATGCCGGTGGTGCCCGAGCTCGACCCGCTGCTGCCCGTTCCTGACGTGGAGCCGCTGCCGCCCGTCGCCGACGTGGGGCCGCCGCTTCCTGTTCCCGACGCCGGGCTGCTGTTCGAGCCCGTGGCCACCGCCGTCCCTTGCGTGCTCCCGGGCGGCAACGCGTCGGGTTTGGCGCAGGAGGCGAGGGCCGCCAGCAGAAACGCCAGGTGAAAGCGGGATGCGCTCATCGCTCGTGCCATGTGCAGTGGCTGGGTACGAGCAAGTCGCCAAAGCTTCAAGAAAAGGAGAACGCGCCTTGGACCGAACCCGACCTGGTACGTCGCTCTCACGGGCCCTATTGAATAGGAATCCTTCGCAAAACAAGAAGGCCGGTCAAACCCCTCGGGTTCGCCGGCCTTCTTCTTCAAGCCTGTGAGGGCCTACCGACAGACGAAGTTGTTCACATCGCAGCTTCCGCTGCAGCACTGGCCGTCGGCGTTGCAGGCGCCCACGGTGCAGCCAGGATCGCGGCAGAACCCGACGTTCGTCGGCAGATAGCCCGCGAAGTCATCCTGGCCGACATTGTAATACTCGCAGTGCCCACTCCCGCCGCAGGTGAACGGGTTCGCGTCGGTGCGGCAGATCTCCATCTGGCAGCTCGCCTGGGACACGCACGTCGCCCTGGGCTTGTTGCCGGGCGTGACGGTCATGCAGCACAGGCTTCCGTTGCCACACTGCGACGAGTCCTCGCAGTCGAGCTCGTCAAACGCGCTGCCCGAGCACGCCCCGACCGTGCCGCACGCCGGCGCGCTTCCGTCGCAGCAAGCCTGGCCGGAGTTGCAGGCGGAGCCGCAGGTGTTGGCCGAGACGTCCTTGCGGGTGCAGATGGGATCAATCTGCATCGCCGGCGACTGGCACGTTCCGAGCTGGCACGTGTAGGGCGGGAAGCACGCGTTGGCGTTCGCGCAGGCCTGGCCTTCCTGCGACTTTCGCCGGCAGATGTTCGTGCCGTCGCAGTAGGAGTAGCTGCCGCACTCGTGCAGGTGGGTGACGGTGCCGTCCACCACGTTTCCGCACTGCGCGCCGTCCGGAACGAAGTAGCGCTTCTGGCAGACCGGCGTTCCCTGGGTGGGGTTGGCGAGATCCACCGGCGTGCACTGGAGGCCGAGTCGCGATTCGCAAGGATTGGGATCGTAGAACTTGGTCGTGTCGCAGGTCGCGCCCTCCAGCAGCGCCGCGGTGCACACACCCCACGGGTTCCCGGCACCGCCGTCCGCAAAGGTCGTGGTCTTCTGGCAGACCAGGCCGGAGCCGCACTGCTCGTCCGAGCCCGGGTAGCAGGTGGCACCGGCGGCGCCATAGGTGACGGGCCGGCAGAGGTTGTTGATATCCATTCCCAGGCCTTCGATGCCGGTGGTGCAGCGGAGGCCGTTGGCGACGTCGCAGTCATTGTCGGCCGTGCAGACCGTGCCCGCGGTGCCGACCCTCACGCATGACGTCGGGCACGACGAGCCGCCGGCCTGACACGACAGACCCGCGGAGCACTGTGCGGTCGCAAAGCAGCCCTGCCCCTGCGTGAGGTGGCCCGGATTCCCCTGGCACGCGGCGAGGGGCTCCTTGGGGTCCAACGCCGCGAGGTAGGAGGCGCAGCTGCCGTTCAACGCGGCTTCGCACGCGCAAGCGTCGGCGACACCTGGGCTGAGGTTATCGATTCCATAGGCCGACGAGCTGAGGTTGCACAGACGCGTGGCTTCCGACGCGCAGAGGGTGTCGTCGTTCTCGTACGTGATCGCGTAGACGTAGGGCGCACAGGCCTTCATCTGCGCGCAGGCAGCGTTCGCCTGTTCCACACAAGTTCCCGAGCAGCTCCCGGTGGTCCCGCCGGTGCTGCTTCCCGTGCTGCTTCCCGTGGTCGTCCCGGTGCTGGAGCCGTTGGCGTTGGTGCCGGTGCTGGAGCCGTTGGCGTTGGTGCCGGTGGTGGAGC
>JAFEBB010000108.1 GCA_018266075.1 Deltaproteobacteria bacterium
ATCTTGGCCTTCTCCGCGGCCTCCTTGAGGCGCTGGAGCACCATCTTGTCCTTGCCGACGTCGATGCCCTGGTCCTTCTTGAACTCGGCGATGAGGTACTCCATCACCACCTGATCGATGTCGTCGCCGCCCAGGTGCGTGTCGCCGTTGGTGGAGCGCACCTCCACCACGTTCTCGCCGACCTCGAGCACCGAGATGTCGAAGGTGCCGCCGCCGAAGTCGTACACGGCGATGAGCTCGTCCTTCTTCTTGTCGAGGCCGTAGGCGAGGGCTGCCGCGGTGGGCTCGTTGACGATGCGGCGGACCTCGAGCCCGGCGATCTTGCCGGCGTCCTTGGTGGCCTGGCGCTGGCTGTCGTTGAAGTACGCGGGGACGGTGATGACCGCCTCGGTCACCGGCGAGCCCAGGTAGTTCTCGGCGGCGCGCTTGAGCTTCTGGAGCACCTTGGCGGAGATCTCGGGCGGGGTGAGCTTCTTGCCGTTGACCTCGATGACCGCATCGCCGTTGTCGCCACCGACGACCTTGTAGGGCACGCGCTTGGTCTCGTCGCCGACCTCGGCGAACTTGCGGCCCATGAAGCGCTTCACCGAGTAGACGGTGTTCTCGGGGTTGGTGATGGCCTGGCGGCGCGCCACCTGGCCCACGAGGATCTCGCCGTCCTTGGTGTAGCCCACAACCGACGGAGTGAGGCGGCTGCCCTCTTCGTTGGTGAGGACCTTGGGTTCGGAGCCTTCCATGATGGCCACCACGCTGTTGGTGGTGCCGAGGTCGATGCCGATGATCTTGGACATGGTGCAGTGCTCCGGTCAGCCGTCAGTGCGGCGGGGCAACATAAGGAAAGCGCTGGAGCAGTCAAGCGTCGCCATCGACGGCCTCAAAGCGGAAGCGTCGACGGGCCCGGGTGGACCCGCGGCCCCGCGTCCACCCGCGCCGCAGCGAGCAAGAGCGACATCCACGCGAGCATTCCCGACTCCGGTTTCGAGGAGCGGCAGTCTACGACGCGCGCGGCGGGGCAGGGCGTACGGCGCGCTTCCTGCGGCGGGGGCCGTCGACTACGCTTGCTTCGCCTTGGACCTCCAGCCTCAGCAGAAGCTCGGCCAGTACACCGTGCTGCGCAAGCTCGCTGAGGGCGGCATGGCCGAGATCTATTTGGCCACGCGCGGCGGCGCCTCGGGGTTCTCCAAGAACTGCGTCATCAAGCGCGTGAAGGCGAAGTTCCGCACCGACGCCAAGTTCCGCGCCATGTTCGAGCTGGAGGCCAAGCTCGCGGCCAACCTCGAGCACAGCAACATCGTCCAGATCTTCGACTTCCAGAGCAGCGACGGCGAGCTCTTCCTGGCCATGCAGTACGTGGATGGCTGCTCGCTCGAGGAGCTGCGCAACCGCCTGCCGAACGCGGTGATGCCGCCGTTTCTGGCCGCGCGCGTGGCCCGCGACGTGGCCAGCGCGCTCGCCTACGCCTGGGCCAAGCCCGGCCCCGACGGCCAGCCGCTGCGCCTGGTGCACCGGGACATCTCCCCGCATAACATTCTGGTTTCGCGCGAGGGCGTGGCCAAGCTCACCGACTTCGGCATCGCCAAGCCGGTCTCCAAGGACACCACCGGCGGCTTCAAGGGGAAGATCGCGTACATGTCGCCGGAGCAGGCCCGGGGCGACAAGGTCGACGCGCGCACCGACATCTTCGCGCTCGGGGTGGTGCTCTTCGAGCTCTGCACGGGCACCCGTCCGTACGATCAGCCCACCGACATCGCCTTCATCCACGACATGGCCTCCGGCTCCACGCCGGCGCCGCGCGCGAGCGCCCTGGGCGCGCCCGTGCCCGAGGAGCTCGCCGACATCCTCGAGCGCGCCGTGCGCCGCCAGCCCGACCAGCGCTACGCGAGTGCCGAGGAGCTGGTGCGTGCCCTGGAGCAGTTCCTGCGCAGCGCGCCGAGCGAGGTCGACGTCGATCTCGCGCGGTTCGTGGTGGAGCGGCTCGGCGCGCAGCCGCCGCCGTCCGATCCCGCCATTCCCCAGCTCCAGACCGGCGCCCTCGACGACACGCTCATCCCCAAGAACGGCCGCGCGGGCAGTGTCGTCGCCGCGCGCGCGCACGATGCCACGGCGGTCCCGGGCGCGCGGAACAACACCGGCACGCCCTTGCAGATGCCGCAGCTCCCAGCGGAGCTCGCCGCGCCGCAGTCGCGGGTGACGCCAGCGCCCAAGCCGAAGCGCGAGCCCACCGCGGCGATGCCCGCGCCCGAGCCCTCCGACGACGCCAAGGCCACCGCGAAGGCGATGCCGGTGTTCTCGCTCGACCAGGCGATGGCCGAGGAGGAAGCGAGGAAGCTCAAGGCGCGTGCGCGCGAGCCGGTGACCGCGCCTGCCCGGTCCGAGCCGGAGCCGACGCCGTCCGCGCCGCTGTTGAGCGGGCGGTTGAAGATCGCCGCCGGCGTGATCGTGCCGGTGGTGCTCCTCGGAAGCGCGCTGGTGGCCTATCGCGCGTCGCGGCCCGAGGCGACGGTGGAGAAGGTGATCGCGCCGCCGCCGGTCGTCGAGCCGAAGCCGGAGCCGCCGAAGCCCGTTGCGGTGACGACCGAGCCGCCAAAGCCCGTGGAGCCGAAGCCGCCCGAGCCAAAGCCCGTCGAGCAGCCGAAGCCTGCGGTCGGCGAGGCGCCCAAGCCCGTCGTGCCCGCGCCGACTCCGAAGCCAGAAGTGAAGCACGCCGTCGCGCGCGCGCGCGGCACGGGCAGCATCAAGCTCATCACCGATCCGTTCGCCGACGTCTACGACGGCCACAAGCACATCTCCTCCGACGGCAATGGTCCTGCGTTCGTTGTCGACGCGGGGCACCACGAGCTGCGCTTCTCGCACGATGGGAAGACGCTCAAGGTGCCCGTCGAGGTGCCGGAGAACGGCGCGGTCTGCGTGAACGCCGTCTTCCCCGACGGCAAGCCGCCCAGCTGGACGCGCTGCGCCCCGTAGCGCTGGTCGCCGTCACGCGTCGTCCGTTCGGCTCCGATCAGAAATGGCCCTGGAGGCCTGTTCAGGTGCGCGCAGGTGCGATCTTTCGCGCCGCCGATCTGCGGGGAGATCCATGTGCCCGAAAGCAGGATCTTTTCGCGCGGCACATGATCACATCGCGTTTGCGAGCGATGTGATCGATCACATCGACCGATATGATCCTATGCCGCGGAGCGTCGCGATCGGAGCGGCTGATCGGTGAATTTCTCCTCGGAGCGCGGGCGATCGGGCCCGATCCGACGCGGCCGGTGAAATGTGCAGGTAAATGATCGCCAACGCTTGACAGGTTTTTCGACAGTCTGGTAGCAAGTGTCACATCTGGTCGCGAGATGAGGGCGCGGTCAGGTTCTCCCGGCTCCCGGAATACGCAACTCCTCGAGGGCTTCACCCCGGTGATCGATCGCAACTCGAAAACGCAAGCTGCACCGCGCGCGGCTCCGGCCCGCCGGTCCAGCGGCGCCCGCCATTTTTTCAACCTTCGCACCCGCGCTGAGGTCTAGCGCTCCGCTGCACGCATTGGGGGCCGCAGGGCCCGCAAAACAAAACGAGGGAGGGAGACCCCGTGAACCCACTCAAGCCGGAAGCCACTGCCGCAGACGAGCTGGCCGCCGCGCGCGTCGACGAGCCCGTCGACGCCGCCGAGCCCATGGACGACGACAAGCCCGAGCGCAAGCGCTCGCGCACCATGTCGCGCAAGGAGATGGCCCGCGACCTGCGCCGCCGTCGCCTCCTCGGCGAGGTGGACCCCGAAGAAGCGGAGATGCTGAAGACCATCGAGCAGCTGCGGCCGCGCAACCGCGCCGACTGCGCCAACGGCGCCCGGCCGTGCCTGTTCGTCAGCTGCAAGCACCACCTCTACCTCGACGTGAACCCGGAGACCGGCTCGGTGAAGCTCAACTTCCCCGACAAGGAGATCTGGGAGCTCGCGGAGACCTGCGCGCTCGACGTCGCGGATCGCGGCGGCATCACGCTGGAGGAGGTCGGCACGATCATGAACCTCACCCGCGAGCGCATCCGCCAGGTGGAGACCCGCGGCCTGCTCAAGCTGCGCGCGGCCACCGACGGCAAGACCGTCGAGGAGCTCGAGGAAGAGGAAGGCCTGTAGCCGTGGCGGATGGCTCGTGGCTGGTGGCTGGCAGACGCCCCGCCACGAACTGATTGCGACCCCACGCGCGGGACGGTAAACGTCCGCCGGGTTTTCCCGGAGGACACATGCGCGTGCAGCGGGCCCTGGTGAGCGTCAGTGACAAGCGCGGGCTCGAGGAGCTCGGCCGCGCCCTGGCGAATCTGAAAATCGAAATCCTGTCGACCGGCGGCACGGCCAAGGCGCTCTCCAGCCTGGGCATCCCCGTGAAGCAGGTGGCCGATCACACCGGCGCGCCCGAGATCCTCGGCGGCCGGGTGAAGACCCTGCATCCTCGCATCCACGGCGGCATCCTCGGCCGGCGCGATCTCGAGTCCGATGAGAAGGACATGGCCGCGCAGAACATCGCGCCCATAGATCTGGTCGTGGTGAACCTCTATCCGTTCCGCGAGGCCGTGGCCCGCGGCGCGCCGCTCGCCGAGGTCACCGAGGAGATCGACATCGGTGGCCCGTCGATGATCCGCAGCGCGGCCAAGAACGTGGCCCACGTGGCCGTGGTCGTGGACCCGGACGACTACCCGCGCGTGGTGAGCGCCTTGAAAGAGAAGGGCGAGCTCACCCAGGAGCTGCGCAACGAGCTGCAGGCCAAGGCCTTCGCGCACACCGCCGCGTACGACGCGAGCATCTCCAGCTACTTCCTCGGCCAGCTCGGCGTGCCGTTTCCGCAGCAGCTCTCTCGGCCGTTCGAGAAGGCCCAGGACCTGCGCTACGGCGAGAACCCGCACCAGCGCGCCGCCCTCTACAAAGATCCGCTGCCACCGCCCGAGCCGAGCGTGCCCTTCGCGACCGTGCTCCAGGGCAAGGAGCTTTCGTACAACAACCTGCTCGATCTCGACTCCGCGCTCGGCTGCGTGAAGGAGTTCGACGAGACCTGTGCGGTCATCATCAAGCACAACACGCCCTGCGGCGTGGCCATCGGCGCGAGCATCGAGGACGCATACCGCCGCGCGCGCGCCGCCGACGAGGTCTCGGCCTTCGGCGGCATCGTCGCCGTGAACCGGCCGGTGGACGCCGCGCTCGCGAGGGCGCTCGGCGAGACGTTCCTGGAGTGCGTGATCGCCCCCAGCTACGCAACCGAGGCGCGCGACCTGCTCGCGGCCAAGAAGAACCTGCGCCTGCTCGAGTCGCCCACGCTCGCCGGACCGCGCTCGACCTGGAAGCGCGGTGGCATGGAGCTGCGCGGCATCACCGGCGGCATGCTCGTTCAGGACCGCGATGTGGGCGAGGCCGCCGAGCTCAAGACCGCGGGCAAGCTCGCGCCGACGGCGGAGCAGCTCAACGACCTGCGCTTCGCGTGGAAGGTCTGCAAGCACGTGCGCAGCAACGCCATCGTGTTCGCCAAGGGCGGCCAGACGGTGGGCATCGGCGGCGGTCAGACCTCGCGCGTGGAAGCGGTGAAGCTCGCCGCGCGCAAGGCGGTGCTGCCGCTCGCGGGCACGGCCGTGGCCAGCGACGCGTTCTTCCCCTTCCGCGACGGCCTCGACGCCTGCGCCGACGCCGGCGCCACCAGCTGCGTGCAGCCGGGCGGGAGCGTCCGCGACGCCGAGGTCTTCGCCGCCGCCGACGAGCGCGGCGTGGCCATGGTGCTCACCGGAATGCGCCACTTCCGACACTGAGTTGGCTCGAACAAAGCGAGCAACCAGGCGCCTGAGAAAATCGCCACGAAGGCGGCGAAGAGCTTGGGGTTTGCGGGCAGTCGTGATGCAATTGACCGTCGAGGCGGAAACTCAGGTAACGAGCGCGCATGAAAGTCGTCTGCCAGAACTGCAACGCGACCTACGCCATCAATGACGCCGCCATCCCGCCCAAGGGTGCGCGCGCCCAGTGTCCGCGGTGCAAGCATCTTCAAGCAGTCAAGCGCGACGAGCCCGTGGGCGCTGCGGCTCCGCCTCCCGCTGCACCCGCGCCTGCACCTGCCGCACCGGCCGCGGATCCCTTCGCTGGATTGGGAGCGCCGCCTCCCGCTGCGCGCGCGGCACCTGCTCCCGCAGCCGATCCCTTTGCCGGACTTGGCGCTCCGCCGCCGCCGTCGCCCTCGCGCTCTTCGCCGACGGCCCCGATGGTGGATCCCTTCGCTGGATTGGGGGCGCCGCCTCCCGCCGCGCGCGCTGCGCCTGCCCCCGCGCCTGCGGCCGATCCGTTCGCCGGACTTGCGGCCCCGGCTCCTGCGCGCAACGCGCCAGCCCCCGGTGGCGGCGATCCGTTCGCGTCGCTCGGCTTCGGCGGTCCTCCGCCGGCCGCTGCGCCCGCTCCGGCACCCGCGGCCGCGGCCGATCCCTTTGCCGACCTGCTCGGTGGTCCGCCCAAGGCGGCCAACGGCGCGGCGCCTGCCCCTGCGGCTGCCGCCAAGCGCCCAGTGAGCGATCCGTTCGCCAACATCGACCTCGGCCCCAAGCCCGCAGCGGCGCCCGCCCCGGCTCCTGCGGCATCGTCCGATCCATTCGCGGATCTGAACGTGGGCGCCCAGGCCCCGGCTGCACCGGCCCCGGCCGCCGCCCCCGCCGCTGCGGCCGTGCTGGGCAAGTGCGCCACCTGCGGCAAGCCGCTCACCGATCCCTTCGACGCCGCGCTCGGGAACTGCGAGTCGTGCCGCGCCAAGGAGACGCCGCTGAACTCGCAGCCCGGCGCTGCGCCCAAGGTGACCAACTCCTCGGGCGAGATGCCGGCGCTGGCGCAGGCCCCTGTGCCTGCGGGTCGGCCGCCCGCGACCACCGGCTCGCAGCCGCTGCAGCTGGCCACGTCGCCGACCCGCTCGGCGCCGGTGGGCCGCACTCCCAGCGTCTACCGTCCTCCGCCGAAGCGCTCGCCGATCCCCATGGTGATTGGCGCGATCGTGGTGCTCGGCGGCGGACTCTTCGGCGCCTACAAGCTGCACCTCATTGGCCCCAAGCCCGTCGCCGCCGTGCAGATCTCGCCCGAGCTCCGGTCGCGGCTGGGCGCGTGGTCGCTCGCGTATCCAGATCACGAGGGCACCGCGGCCGAGCACCTCGAGGCCGGGCACCAGCACATGCTGCTCGACCGCCCGGGCGACTACCGCCAGGCCGAGGCCGAGTACCAGAAGGCGGCCACCCTCGCCGGCGACGACCGCAGCAAGCTCGCCTCGGCCGTCGCGGGCGCGCTCCAGGCATATCTGCTCGGCCGTGCCGACTCGCGCGATCCGGAGATGGAGCCGTTGATCATGCCGCTGGCCGACGCGGCGGTGTCGCTCGCGCCCAACCAGCACGACGTCCTGCGCACCAAGGCCTACGCGCTCGCGCACCAGGGCCCCAACCAGCTCGACGAGGCCCAGCGCCTCGCCCAGCAGGCCCTCGACGCCGCCCCGCCCGAGGGCAAGGCCGAGGCGCTCCTCTGCCTGGGCGCGCTCTTCATCGACAGCGCCCAGCGCAGCTTCGAGTTCTTGAACCGCGCCATCCAGGCCGACCCGAAGCTGCAGCGCGCCTACTACCTGCGCGGCCTGGCGGCGGCGAAGACCGGCCACTACAAGCAGGCGCTCACCGACTTCGACGACCGCGTGAAGCGCGACCCCACCGCGCGCGAGGTGGCCCTGGAGATTTCGAGGGTGCACCTGGCCATCGGCGATCCCGCGGGCGCGCGCGACACCCTCAAGAAGCTCAAGGCCCAGGACCCGCGCGCGCAGGAGGCGCAGCTCGGCCTGGCCATCATCGACTACCAGGTGGACCACAACCTGCGCACCGCCGAGGCGGAGCTGGCGCCGCTCATCGCCAACCTCGACGAGGGTCGGCTCTTGCCCCTCAAGGTGCGCGCGCTGGTGCACGGCGCGGCCATGGCCCGCGAGATGGGCGACCTGCCCAAGGCCCGCGACCGCGTGGAGCGCGCGCTCCAGGCCCAGCCCGACTTTGCGCCCGGCCTCTACCAGCGCGTGCTGGTGGCCCTGGCCCAGAAGCGCCCGGCCGACGCGCACCCGGCCATCGACAAGCTCCTCAACCAGCAGAGCGCCGGCAACGCGCTCGAGGGCGTGCGGGTGGAGGCGCTGGCGGCGCGGGTGGCGTTCGCCGAGGGCAAGGTCGACGAGGGCATCTCCCACTTCCGCGCGGCGCTGAAGGCCTCGAGCATCGACCTGCGCGCGGCCGTGCTCGGCGGCGCGCTGGCGGCCAAGGCGGGGCGCTCCAACGAGGCCTACGAGCTGATGAAGAAGGCCGTGGACATCGATCCGCTCATCGAGCAGCGCCACAAGGCGGCCACCGAGTACTACGAGTCGGAGAAGAGCGAGCTCGCGATGGCCGCGGGCGGTTTCGAGGACGACACCAGCTCGGGCCTGCCCATCGCCTACGCCGGCGTGATCCAGTACCACCGCGGCGATCTGGCCAAGGCCTACGCGAGCTTCGCCGCGGCGCTGAAGATCGAGCCTGACACCGCGCCCGCGCTGGCCTACCTCGCGGAGCTGCAGCTGGACGGCAGCTCGCCCAACGCCAAGAAGGCGCGCGAGCTGGCCGACAAGGCCCTGGCGAGCGACCGGAGCTCGGTGTTGGCCATGTACGTCGACGGCCGCGCCAAGGAGCTCACCAAGGACAAGGAGGGCGCGCGCGAGCTGTTCCGCGACGTCCTCCGCCAGGCGCCGGGCTTCACCTCCGCCATGTACCGCACCGCGCTCCTCGATCGCGCCGACGGCCAGACCCAGTCCGCCGAGGACCTGCTGGTGAAGGTGGTCTTCGCCGACGGCGACGACACCCTGGCCCGACGCGAGCTCTACGAGCTGGGCTACTGAGCGAGGGCCGTTTTTGCCCTTGTCCCGCGGGCGGCGGGTTGTCATGGTCAGCGCCGTGAACGTCCTGGTCCTCGGAAGCGGGGCCCGCGAGCACGCGCTCTGCGCCGCCCTGGCCGCCTCGCCCGAGGTGAAGAGGCTCCTCTGCGTGCCGGGCAACCCGGGCATCGCCCGCGTGGCCACCTGTCGCGCGGAGCTCTCCGCGACAGACGGTGCGGCGCTCGCGTCACTCTGCCGCGCGGAGAAGATCGCGCTCTGCGTGGTCGGCCCCGAGGCGCCGCTGGTTGCGGGTGTGGCCGACGTCCTGCGCGCCGCCGGCGTGGCCGTCTTCGGTCCCTCGCAGGCCGCGGCGCAGGTGGAGGGCAGCAAGGCCTTCGCCAAGCAGCTCATGCGCGACGCCGCCATCCCCACGGCCGACTACGCCGTCTTCGACACGCCCGAGGCCGCGCGCGCCCACGCGAAGTCGCGGGGAGCGCTGGTGGTGAAGGCCGACGGGCTCGCGGCCGGGAAGGGCGTGGTCGTCGCGCGCTCGGGCGAGGAGGCCGCGGCTGCGGTCGATTCGCTGGCGTCGAGCCTGGGCCGCGAGGCGGTGAGCCGCTGGGTGCTCGAGGACGTGCTCGAGGGCGAAGAGGGCTCGGCGATCGCCATCTGCGACGGCGAGCGCTATGCGATGCTCCCGCCCGCGCAGGATCACAAGCGGCTGCGCGACGGCGACGAAGGTCCGAACACGGGCGGCATGGGCGCGTACGCCCCTGCGCCGATCCTGCCCAACGCGCTGCTGACCGACGTGGGCCACAAGGTCATCGCGCCGGCGCTGCGCACGCTCGCCGCGCGAGGCACGCCGTTCGTGGGCGCGCTCTACGCGGGCTTGATGGTGAAGCCCGCGACGGGCGGCGCGCTGCCCGAGTATTCGGTGCTCGAGTTCAACGCGCGCCTCGGCGATCCCGAGTGCCAGGTGATGCTCATGCGCCTCGCGGGCGATCTCTTGCCCTGGCTCGACGGCGCGGCGCGCGGGAGGCTGCCGGGCGCGTCCATTCCGCTCAAGCCGGGCGCGGCGCTGGGCGTGGTGCTGGCGAGCGCGGGCTATCCGGAGAAGCCGCGCTCGGGCGACGCCATCACCGGCATCGAGGCGGCCGAGGCGCTGGGCGCGCGCGTGTTCCACGCGGGCACGCGCCTGCAGGGCGACGCGCTGGTGACCGCCGGCGGCCGGGTGCTGACCGTGTGCGGCGAAGGGCCGGATCTCGCGTCGGCGCGGGCGCTCGCGTACCGCGCGGCGGAGCAGATCCGCTTCGACGGCATGCAGCTCCGGCACGACGTGGGCGCGCGCGGACTGCGGGGCTAGGCCATGTGGCGGCTCCACCGCTACCTCGCCCAGGAGATCGTGCGGCCGCTCCTGGCGGCGCTGCTGCTGCTCTTCCAGCTGCTCTTCGCCATGCAGCTCTTGCGCGGCACCGACCTCGTGTTCGGCTCGGGCGCTGGCCTGGCCGACGTGGGCCGCATCGCGCTCTTGCTCACGCCGCACTTCGTGGCCATGGCCATGCCCATCGCCTTCCTGGTGGGCGTGCTCATTGGCATGGGGCGGCTGGCGGAGGACCGCGAGCTCTTGGCGATGTCGGCGGCGGGGATCGATCCCGCGGTGCTTCTGCCCGTGCCGCTGGCGATCGCCGCGGTGCTTTCGATTGCGGGCTTGTGGCTCGGCCGCGAGCTCGAGCCGCGCGGGCTGGCCGGGGTGCGCGATCAGGCTGGTCAGATGCTGCGTCGCAACCTGCAAGGCGACGTGAAGCCGGGCGTCTTCTTCGGCGACCTCACCGGGCTCACGCTCTACGCCGAGCGCGTGGATCCCACGACGCACGCGTGGACGCACGTGCTCGTCCACGACGATCGCGATCGCAGCTCGCCGGTGCTGGTGTTGGCGCAGCGCGGGCGGCTGGATGCGTCGGGCGACGCGGCGGTGGCCCTGGATCTCGCGGACGGCCAGGTGCATCGCTCGGTGACCGTCGGCGATGAGTACGCGGTGCTCGGCTTTCAAAAAGGCCGCATCGAGGTCGGCCTCGGCGACGCCTTCTTTCGCAAGAACGCCTTCCGATCCACCACCGAAGAGCTGACGCTCGATGAGCTCCGCGCCGCGGCCGTCGAGGCGGAGAAGACGGGCAACGAGCCCGCGGAGTGGAAGACCTCGCTGGCGCGGCGGACGGCGCTGCCGCTGGCGCCGCTGGCGTTCGCGCTGGTGGCGGTGCCGCTGGCGGCGCGGCTGCGGCGGGGCGCGCGGGCCCAGGGCTTCGCGCTCGCGGCAGGCTCGTTCGCGCTCTACTACGTGCTCGCGCGTGCGGGGCAGCAGTGGGGCAACGCGGGCGTGCTCTCGCCGACGCTGGCGGCGGAGCTGGCAAACCTCGTCTTTGCGGCGCTGGGCGCGGCCTTGATGCTCGCGGCGCGGCGGCGGGCCTGATGCCGACCCGACTCGCCCGCTACGTCCTCGCGAGCTACCTGCGCACCCTGGCCGTGGTGCAGGCAGCGATCGTGGGCATCTTCCTGGTCATCGACTTCGCCGATCGCGCGCACCACTACACGGGCCCCGGCGTGCTCCGCGACGTGAGCCTGCTCTACGCGTGCAAGGCGCTCGTCGTCTCGTACCAGCTGCTCCCCGCGGCGCTGCTGCTGGCGGCGGGCGCGTGCATCTCCGGGCTGCGTCGGCGCGGCGAGGTGACGGCGCTGGGCGCGCTCGCGGTCGGTCCGGGTGTGCTCTATCTGGGCGTGCTCACCGGCGGGTTGCTCGCGGTGGCCGCGGCGATTGGGCTCGATCAGATGCCGGTGCGAAATGAGTCGCCGGCGTCGGTGCTGGGTTGGGCGGGCCAGCAGGTGGACGTGCTCACCGCCACGCGTTTCCGCCAGTGGGGCGACTTCGCCGCGTACTACGGGCCGCGGCAGTGGTTCCGCGGCGGCAACCGCGTCTACTTCCTGCGGCAGCAGCAGGGCGCGGTGTTCGTGGACGTGTCCATCTTCACGCTCGGGCCGGACTTCACGCTCACCTCGCGCCTCGACGCCGAGCGCATGGAGCCCGTTCCCGACGGCAGCTGGCGGCTCATCCGGGGTGCGGAGCGCACGTTCCCGCGCGAAGGCGAGAGCGCGCTTGCGCCGTTCGACGAGCGGGTGGTGCGCTTTCCCGAGGACCCGGCGGCGTTCCGGCTGCGCGCGGGCCGCCCCGAGCAGATGACGCTCGCCGAGCTGCGCGACGAGATCGCCCGCCGCGAGCGCCTCGCGCTGCCCACCAGCGGCTACTTGATGGCCCAGCAGAACAAGCTCGCCTACCCGGCGCTCGGGCTGCCGGCCGCTGCCCTGGCCGTCGCGCTGGCGCTCCGGCGCAACCGGAAGGGGCACCTGACGGCGGCGCTGCTGGAGGGCGTGGGCGTCGTGGCCGCGCTCTGGTGCGCGACGGTCGTGTTCCGCGCACTGGCGAGCTCGGGGACGCTCAGTCCGCCGGTCGCTGCCTGGGCGCCC
Source organism: Deltaproteobacteria bacterium (assembly GCA_018266075.1). GTDB lineage: Bacteria > Myxococcota > Myxococcia > Myxococcales > SZAS-1 > SZAS-1. Next base: position 12,366 of record JAFEBB010000108.1, read on the forward strand.
GTGGTGCTGCTCTCGGCAGCGGCGGCCGCGGCGATCGCCTGGCTGGAGTGAGCCTCGCGGCGTGCTTACCTTCCAGTCGGCGAGCCGGAGGCGCGGGTGATCCTCATCATCCTGACCATGATGTGCGGCGGCATCACCATGCTGTTCTTCCTGGGCGGGGCGAAGGCGGCCGGCTGGGCGATGTTGTTCATCACCCTCTTCGTGCTCTTCGGGACCGTGTGGTGGTTCCGCACGCGCCGGGTGATCGACACCTGACGCCGCTCACCGACGGCGCCGCGAACGCAGCGCGATGACGGAAGCCGCCAGTGCGAGCAGCACGGTCGCGGGTGTGGGCTCGGTGCTCGCACGGCAGCCGCAGCCGCCGAGCGGCCCGCAGATGGAGTCGTCCCAGGATGAGTCGATGGCCACGAGCGCCTGCTCGCAGTTCGGCGCCTCGGCGACCTGCACGAGCTGACTCGAGGTGAGCTTGGGTGTGTCGCGAATTTCTGCGTTCTGGCAGGCGACGTGGCCATCGGCGGACAGGGTCACGGAATCGAGTGCGATCAGGCCGCCGTCGACGGAGAGCAGGCCACCGTCCTCGGCGCGCACCCCTGCGATGGGGCCGGAGAGCGAAGCGATGACCTCGCCTGTCCCGGCAACCTCGGACATGAACAGATCGCCGACCTGAATGACGCCCACCTGGTCGTGCGTTGCAGTCACGCGGACCAGCGAATCGAAGTTGCTGCTGGAGACGATTTGTCCTTCGACGACGCCGTGCGCCGAGCCGGAAAACCTCCCGCAAAAGCATTGCGACTTCTTGATGAAGCAGTAGCTCGGCTGGATCGCCGCGGCTTCCGCGACCGTCAAACCCGCGGCGTCGAGCCAGGCGAGCAGCCGCGGCTCGTCGGCCAGCTCGCGCACGCGCGCGAGGTTCCGCTCGTGTGCGATCCGCTGCACCAGCTGCTGCTCACCGCCGGCCTCGAGCAGCGCGCCCATGGCGCAGCGCTTCCCCGAGGCATCGACGAAGATCGGCGTCTGCTCGAGCCCCGGGTTCTGCGGAAAGCGTCCGTCGCGCTCGTAGGCGTGCAGCAGCTCCAGCGCGAGCGCGCGGTTCAGCCGGCGAGTGGGATCGAGTCGCCTTGGGCTCGCGAGTGCCTGGTGCCGCGCACGGCGAATGTGCCGCGACACGCGCGCCTGCTCGCGCTGGTGAACGCACGCCCCCATGACGAAAGCGTAGCGAATCGCGCTCGGGTTCCGCGACGCCTACACGTGGCTGCGGTACACGCGGTAGTCGATCTCCGGGAAGAGGTTGTCCCGGCCCTCGATCATCGCCAGCCAGCTCGGGTCCACGCCCATCCCGTTGAGCTGCTCGTACAACCGGTTGAAGCGCAGCACGTGCTCCTTGGTGCGCTTCACGGCGTACTCCACCATCGTCCCGGTCTTCATGATGAAGGCCCAGTCGCTCGACTGCGCCAGCAGGAGCTCGCGCGCGGCCTGGTTCAGCGCGCGCCGCTGCAGGCCCGACGCGTCCGGATTCCGATTGGCGAGGTCGATCATCCGCTCGGCGCACTTGTGGAGGTGGCGGTAGATCCAGTCGTTGCTCTGGTCGAGCCACACGCCCGCGTAGCCGCCCGCGCCCCAACTGCACATGGGCGGCGTGGCCACCTGGTTCTCGGGGTTCTCGCGCAGGTAGTCGCCGGGCGTGGCCAGCTTGTACGTGTTCTGATCGAAGGCGCTCTTGCGGATGAGGTACTCGAGGAACCACGGGCCCTCGAACCACCAGTGTCCGTACAGCTCCGCGTCGTACGGCGAGACCACGTTCGGATTCTTGTGGCCCATCACCGCCTGCAGGTGCTCGAACTGACGCTGGCGGTTGAACATGAAGTTACCGGCGTGCTCCGCGGTCTTCTCGCGCGCCTGGTACGGGTCGTAGTAGCCCTTGTGGTTCGTCTTGCCGGTGATGCGGTGGTACTTGATGCCGGTGTTCTTCCGGTCGCCGGTCGGCTGGATGTAGGGCTTGATGTACTCGAAGTCCAAGTCCCAGCCGATGTCCCGGTAGAACTCGCGGTACTCGGCGGCGCCCGGATAGCCCGAGTCCTTGCTCCACACCTGCTGCGAGCTCTCCGGATCGCGCGCGAACGCGGCCGGCCCGCTCGGCGTGTACAGCGGCGCGTAGCAGCCGTAGCGCGGGCGCGGCGTGGCATCGAGCAGGCCGTGGGTGTCCACGAAGAAGTACCGGATGCCCTCGGCCGCCAGGTACTTCTCCACGCCCGGGAAGTAGCCGCACTCCGGCAGCCAGATGCCCTTCGGGTCCCGGCCAAAGTGCAGCCGGTAGTCGGCCGCGGCCACCGACACCTGCGCGCGCACCGCCTCCGGGTACTGCTGCATCATCGGCAAGAAGCCGTGCGTGGCGCCGCAGGTGATGATCTCCAGCACGCCGTGATCCTGCAGCCGGCGGAACGCGCCGACGAGATCGCGGTGGTACCGGTCGTTGTAGGCCGAGCGCAGCGCGCGGAAGTGATCCAGGTAGAAGCGCGCCAGGTACTGGAGGTGCCCGTCCTTGCGCGTGCGGTGCACTTCCTTCTCGGCCAGCTCGCAGAGCTTGTCGAGCGAGCGCGCCGCGCGGTGCACGAGCAGCTCGTCGCGGAGCATGCCCACCAGCGGCGGCGTCATGGTCATCGTGACGCGGAACGGAATTCCCTCATCGGCGAGCCTGTCGAACGCGAGCAGCAGCGGCAGGTACGTCTCGGTGATGGCCTCGTAGAGCCAGTCCTCCTCGAGGAACTCCTCGTGCTCGGGGTGGCGCACGTAGGGCAGGTGCGCGTGCAGGACGATCGAGAGATAGCCGGGCATGATCAAGTCGTGGGGCTGGGGGCTTGGGGCTGGGGACTAGCCCTGACGCGAAGAGGTCCACTGGCCAGAGGAGCGGACGTTGACGCGCCCGCCTTCGCCTGCGATGCGACGCCGCCGCTCGACCAGCGACTCCGAGCCGCCCAGGCCGCGCACGACCTCTACCGTGACTTCTACGCGGCCCGGAGCGCCGTCGACGAGCTCCTCGTGGTGCAAGCCGCTCTCGGCCAGCGCCATGAGCGCGTCGCGGCCGGCGTCGGCGAAGGGACCGCCGTCGTGCGGCTTCTCCAGCAGCGCGGTGGAGCGCACGATGGGCACCTCCCAGGGCAGGGTGACGAAGCGGTCGTCGATGACGGGCGAGGGGCCTTCGCCCGGCGCGCCAATCGGGTTCGACGTCTGGCCGAGCCGCTGGTGCTTGCCCCGCTCGCCGACGAAGTGGATCTCCGCGCGGTACTTGCGGCCCGGCGTGATGTGGCTCAGGTACCAGCTGCGCGCCTCGAGGGCGATGTCCACCTCGCGCACCAGCTGGCCGGCGTCGTACAGGCGCAGCACCGCGCGCGGGTTCTTGAGCCCGGAGCGCACCCGCTGCACCGTCTGCTCGGCGAAGTCCCAGTACACCCAGAGCGTGTGCGGATCGCGCGCGGCCAGCGTGACCGCGTCATCGCCGTAGCCCCAGGGCAGCTCGCCCAGGTTCTCGTTGAGGAGATCGATCTCCGCCTGCGACATCACCCGCGGCTTGGGCTCTTCCTTCTTCTTCGGCGCCTCGACCTCGACGGCCTCGGCCTCCTCGGCCGCGACTTCGATCGCCACCTCGGCCTCGACGGCTTCCTCGGCCTCGTCGGTCTCGGCCTCCTCGGCGATCTCCGCGAGCTCTTCCGGCTCGACGGCGCCCAGGCGCAGCGCCGCGAGGTCGACCGGCTTCTGGCCAGGCTTGGCAGGCTTCGTCGGCGCGCCGGGCTCCGTCTTCTTGGCCTCGACCTTGGGCTCAGGCTTCTTGGGCTCGGCCTTCTTGGCCTCGACCTTGGGCTCGGGCTTCTTGGCCTCGACCTTGGGCTCGGGCTTCTTGGGCTCGGGC